>CAYLQM010000014.1:0-15955 GCA_964386095.1 uncultured Methanosarcinales archaeon | reverse complement strand
AAAAGGTCAAGATTAACTTTAGATTTTTACAGGAAAACGATAACTTTTAAAAATCGCTTCTTTTTCATTCATTTTATGGAGCGCAAGTTTAATCCGGTTGAAAAAAATCTATTTATGTCCCTTGAAGACATTTTGATAATAGAAGATACCCCAATTTCTGCGCAATATTCTGTTGATAACATTGAAAAAGCGATAAAAGAAAGCGGAGCCCATATCGATGGACGATTATCAAACTTATTGCCTAACCAGATTGGATTTAATGAAGATAAACGCACATACATTGCGCTTCTTTCCGAAAGCACTGCAGTAGTCAACATCTTTCCAAACAAAAAACACGCCTCGGTATACATCTCCACCTGTGGTTCCCCCAATCCTATAAATTCAATTGAAGCATTCATCTATCTTTTCCGGCCAAGGACTGCAAAAGTGAGAGTATTTACTTCATCATCTTTAGATTCTGCGTTTAAGGGTTATCTTACCACCAATGAAGAAATATTTTGGCAAGAATTTGACGAGCAAAAAGTTCCTTATTTTTATGAAGCAAAAAACAAAGAGCGAGAAAGGAACGGAATTTATTTTGATTTGATTAGTCAATGCGCATTGCAAAAACCAAAAAGAATGAATGGTCCCTGTGACAATGAAATTGATGTAATGGTCTCCATGTATGGCGTAAAGAAAGATGAAATCATCAAATTTTATCAAACATTTTCAAAAGAGAACCTTGAAAGAATCATTACAGTGGACGGAAAAGAACTTGTCGGTCTGATGGCTAAAGCGTTCCCTCCTCTCGCCAGAGAGGAGAGGTTAAGCGGATTTAGTTATATTGCAGAACTTAAGGAAGGAGCGTTTGCAATCCATATAACTCCAGAGCAGAATTATGTTTCGTTCTATTATTCCCTGTTCTCAGAAAAAGTGCCATACAAAGCTGTTAACAAAATACTTGAGATTTTTTTACCCGCATATGTAGAAGCGAGAGTATTCGGGACAAAACAAATAAAACAAATTAACCGGAAAGAACTTTCTCCTGAATATGTTGTTAGAAATGCTGAGAAGTATCATAAAGAATTTTATATTGACCTGTTAAGAAAAGGAGAATAAAAACTTTACATTTGCCGGCAATCGCAAATAATCAAAATAAAAATCGATAAATTTTTAAATAATAAGACCCAAAGGAGTATGTGAGGACATTTTAGGTGATTTAATATGATTACAAGCTTTGCTGACCTTTTGAAGGGGATTTTTATCGGACTGTTAATTGCTGTAATTCTGTTGTATTTAATGAAATTTGGTATAATCCCATTAAGTCTTAGCTTCATATGCCCCACTGTTCCGGCGCCATAAAGAGTGATTTAATTCCCTTTGTCTTGTTTTCCTTAATTTTGTTGTTTCTTATAGGTTGTTTTAATTCTCGGTTGTGAAAATAAGATTCACAATTATTCACTTTATCGGATTTTTTTTATATCATATGTGCATTCTGAATTCACTATCAAAAAAGTTAGAGGAAACAAAGATGAAAGTAAATCTTAGCCTAAACCCCACGGAAGAAGCGCAAACTTTGAATTTAAACCAAATTTTTGATTTGGCAATTATAGGCTCTGGCGCTGCGGGATACTCTGCAGCAATCTATGCAAGAAGATACAGTTTAAACACCATTGTTATCGGTGCAGACCATGGAGGAATCATTACTGAAACCAATTTAGTGGAAAATTACCCCGGCTTCAAAGAGATTTCCGGACAGGAACTTATGAACAGATTTAAAGAACATGCCAGAAGATACGAAGCAAAATTCCTTGATGATTCAATTGAATCAATTTCTAAAGAAGATAAGATTTATCTCTTAAAAAGTCAGGGGGGAAAGATTATCAAAGCTAAATCAGTTATATTGGCCACGGGAACTAAACGAAGAAAGCTTAATGCTTTGGGGGAGGAAAAATTCAGAAATAAAGGCGTGAGCTACTGCGCTATTTGCGATGGCGCTTTCTATAAAGACAAGGTTGTAGGCGTTGTTGGGGGCGGTGACGGTGCCGCCTCAAGTGCTGTACAATTAACCCAATATGCTTCCAAGGTTTATATGTTTGTCAGAAGTAAATTAAGGGCAGAACCCTATTGGCAGAACTTGCTCAAAAAAGAGGATAAAATTGAAATCCTAACGGGAGTTGAAATTGCAGAAATCTTTGGGAATGACAAAGTTGAGGGAGTAAAGTTAAACAATGGCCAAATCATTGGATTAAACGGTTTGTTTATTGACATTGGTTCAGTACCCAATTCGGAATTAGCAAAGCAGATTGGCGTTGAAACCAATGAACAGGGCTTTATTGTGGTCAATAAAAATATGGAAACAAACATGCCAGGAGTTTATGCCGCGGGAGATGTAACCGATTCATTGCCGCGTTTCAAACAGGTTGTTGTCTCCGCAGCTCAAGGTGCTATTGCCGCCAATTCAGCATACCATTTCTTCAAAGAAGAAAGAATCAAATAAAAATAAAAAGGTGAAACTAATGAATTCGTTTAAAAATGCAATGAGACTTTTAGAACGAGCCGCTAAAACTGCAAACATAAATAATTACGAAATCTTAAAACATCCTAAAAGGATTATCAGTGTAAGGGTTCCATTGAAAAAGGATAATGGAGAGATTGCATTCTTTGAGGGATACAGAGTGCAATATAACAATGCCAGGGGACCAACCAAAGGCGGCATCAGATTTCATCCGAAAGTGGATCTTGATGAGGTTAAAGCCTTATCATTTTGGATGACAATTAAAAATGCTGTAGTTGATATTCCTTACGGAGGTGCCAAAGGTGGCATTGCTCTTAACCCAAAAGAACTTAGTGTAAGAGAACTTGAGATGGTTAGTAGAAACTTCATAAAAGAAATCCATCAATTTGTAGGACCTGATAAAGATATCCCGGCGCCTGATGTTTATACTAATGACCAAATCATGGCTTGGATGCTTGACGAGTTTGAGAAAATCAAAGGCGGTAGCTATCAGGGAATGATTACTGGAAAACCATTAGTGCTCGGTGGGAGTAAAGGCAGGGTTTATTCAACGGCATTAGGCGGAGTATTTGTTTTAGAAGAGGCTTTAGAAAAGCTCAATCTAGGAAAAAGAGTTGTAATTCAAGGTTTTGGCAATGCAGGGTCTAACATGGCAAAGTTTCTTTATAATAGAGGTTTTGTAATAATTGGAGTCAGCGATTCAAAGGGCGGGATTTATTCTAATAATGGAATAAATATTGAAAAACTCATTGAATTCAAGAAAAACACGGGCTCAGTAGTGAATTTTCCAGATGCGAAAAACATTACTAACTCAGAGATTCTTGAACTTGAAACAGACATTTTAATTCCCGCAGCCTTACAGAATCAAATTATTAAAGAAAATGCTAATAGAATAAAGGCAAAAATGATTGCAGAGCTTGCTAATGGCCCAATATCGTTTGAAGCTGACGAGATTTTGTCCAAAAAAGGAATTGTTGTAATCCCTGACGTATTATTCAATGCCGGCGGAGTAACTGTAAGTTATTTTGAGTGGGTCCAGAATCTATATGGATATTACTGGACTGAAGAAGAAGTCAATGCCAAACTTAAAGAGAGGATAACAAACGGGTTCAACGAAATACTAAAAATCCATGACAAATACAAAACCAATTTGAGGGATGCAGCATATATCTTAGCGATGCAAAGGATTCTAAAAGCTGAGAAAAAGCGAGGTTACATCTAAAAAATGATATTAAATTTCGCGTGCAAACCGATAAACACTTCGGAAATCATTCAATGCAGTTATGGGTTAGGTAAAGGAGAATACAAAATCTTTGAGTTTTTACTGAAACAAAAAGAACCACGGAGCATTAAAGAAATCTCCGAAACGCTCAAAAAAGAGAGAACCACTGTTCAAAAAGCCATAACAAAACTTGTTGAAAAAGATATCGTGAAAAGGCGGCAGATGAACTTATCGTCAGGGGGTTATGTTTTTATTTATTTTATTAAAGATAAGGAAAAAATTAAACAGGAGATTAAAAATATAATGAAGCAATGGTGCGAAAATGCAATGAGAGCAATTGATATGTTGTGATTATTTCCCATTTTCGTTTAAAAATAATAATTCTTTCGGAGTTTTTGTTTGAATTTTTTTATAAACCCTTTTTTAAGTTAGAGGTATGAATGAAAAACAGATTAACATTACTGTTTTAGTATGCTTCAGTATAAGCCTTATGCTATTGCTGTTCCTAAAACCAGAGGCGCCCACACAGACTCTCAAAGGATGGATTTACAAGATATATTTTAGAAATAATCAATATGTCATCAAGCTAAAAACCTGCAATTATACAGAGATTGCCTTTAACAAAAGTTTAATGGAAAAAATCGTTCAGAAGCAAGACAAATATGTTACTTTAGTATGTGAAGTCAAGGGAAACCAATTGCATTTAAAGGAAATTAAATAATAAAAAATGCTCAACAAAAGCTTATTCTTGCTTATGCTCACCCCCACCAGTATGTCCTTGGAGTAGCTCTTCTTTGGTAGGTTCCTCTACTTTCAAAATTTTGACCTTGAAACGCAAAGTCTTGCCTGCAAACGGGTGATTCAAATCAAAAGTTACTGTCTTATCGGTGACATCCTTCACATAAGCAATTACTGGATAACCATCTTTGGATTGTAGTTGAACAAAAGTCCCTTTAACTAACTGCTCGCTGTTTGGAATGCGCGATTTGTCCACTTGCGTAACCAATTCTTCCATGTAAGGTCCATAACCCTTTTCTGGAGTAACATCAAATTCCTTTTCTTCATTTTCTTCCATCCCAATAATGTTCTCTTCAAACCCTGGAACGACATTTTGAGCGCCAACGATCATCTTAAGCGGTTCTTTACCCACATTTGCATCAAAAATCTTTCCATTTTCGTCCATCGCAGTATATTCAACAGACACTTTTTTATTATTTTCAACTTTCATTTATTTACACCAATTTTAAGAATTCTAAAACTGAATTCTTAGTTGTCAGGTTAAACTTCTCAGGCTTTATAAATGTTGCGAGATAATTTTACTTATTACCTTTTAATTACGATTGCGATTTTTTGCCGTTTTTTAGGAAAACAAAAGTCTTAAATAGTTAAACTAATATTAAAAGTTATGCATAAAACCACTTTTTTTTATGTATTTAACTTTGATCATCCTTATGAAGAATATTTTAGATGGATCATTATTTCTTTTTAAGATTATTTCAAAAGGAAGTCCTATATTGCATGCATAATAAATTGGAAAGTGGAAAAATGGCACAAGAGCTGGGGGACTAGCACCATCGTGGGCTGCTTTGTTTTGGGTATTACTTCCAGCCAATAGTTAACTGGGCGTCCCATCAGGGGCTCTAACACGGTTATCTTTGGGGTTGGGCAGCCTGCCAATAAAGTCCGTTTGTTTTTTTCTTTTTGTTTTAAATCGAATTTGCTGGAATTTTAAAAAAATGAAAAACAAAAAATTAAATCTAATCTTAATCCTAAGGATTTTGTTAATTCTCTTTTCAACAATGATTTTTAGCTTCATCCTTTTACTGGAATTTGAAATTGGAATATTGTTCTTTATTTCAGCAATTATTGCTTTGATTCTTTCAGTCCTGGGCGGAATTCTAACAAGGTCCGCGTTTAAACTTTCGAAAAAGGAAAAAAAACTGAGATGTGTTTTAACAATTGCGGGCATTTCGGCATTATCAATATTAACATTCAGTGTCCTACACAATATATTTTATGCATTGGCCATCGTTTTCAGCAAATTCAGCATGGTTTTTGAGATACTTGAAGTTTCTTCGTTTTTAATTTCAGTCTTAATAGCTCCTATTATTTTCCCCATTACTGCCATATATGGCTTAATTCTGCTTAAAAAAATGAAATAGTGTAAGATAATGGGAAGAAAAGTAATTTATTTAAACACAAATTTACTAAAAAACAGGCATGAGTTTGTTCAAGGTTTTTCCTAAAAGTCATATTGATGAAGAGATTCTTAATCTGTACCTTGAAATCGAGGTTCTGATTTCTAAAATCGCTGAAAAATTTGAGGATTACTTAAGGTATGTTTTTGAAAGTGAATATTACAAACGCAACCCGAAAGACAAAAAATTCTATTCCATAATCAGGGTGTATCATTTCTTCAAAAAAATAAAAGAAGATTTTTCCGATTGTTTCACAATTAGAGAGAATAAAAAATACTTTGATTTCCAAAAGAATTCAGGGACCTTTGCTGAAAAGAAAGAAATTGAAACAGAGTTGAAGGTTTTGATAAGATTATTGAACAGGATACACAGTTATGTATTAAAACTGGATAAGAAGAACATAAAAAGCAATGATTTCAGGGAACTTGAAAAATTTATTGATGAATTCAAAAGAAGGGAGGAGTTTCTGAAGGTAATTCAAAAACATGATGAAGAGAGGATAAAAAAGTTATTACATAAAATCGTCAAAGAAGCCAAAGAAAATCAGAAGAAAGGTATTTGGCTGCTCGATCAAAATAACAAGAGAAACAAAACAAACTGTTGTTCTCGCATAATTTTTCCATCTCAGAGTTAAGAATCCTGGATTTAAGTGTGATTCTTCCCTTGCATGAATTAAAAACCGGAGTGCGAATACGAGAATTGCATAAAGACTCTACTCTTCCGATTTATCATTACAACATTGAAATCAATGGCGAAAACATACATGTGGTACCCAGAAACCTTGATGAAAAACTAAGCAAATATCTTACGGCATCTTAAGAATTTAGTCATTGCAACCTTTTGTCAACACAACAAAATCAGGAATACAGTATCCTATCGGCTTGTGCAAATCCCAAAAATTTTCAAGAAAATCATCAATTGAACGATAAGCTTTTTTAAAAGCTTCCTCGTCGGCAACAAGTTCTTCAAAAGAAAAACCGCGTGCAATTCCATAAGAAAACTTTTCTTTAATTTCAAAATCCTTATCCTTAGATTTGCCGGTACCGTGCTGCATTGAATTAAAATATTCTTTAAATTCAGCGACATACAAATACAGTCCGTCAAGCGGATTCAAAGCTAAAAGTCCAAGATTATCAGTTTCGTTCAGATTTATAGCCCCTTTTCGATAAATTAAGAAACCGTTTTCTGTATTGACACTATTGTGGGTCCAATCCTGATAAAATTCATATTTCAATCCAAGCGTCTTAGCCAATTTTTCAAGGTAACTTATTCGTCCATCTTTCGCTTTTAGCTCCAATTCTTTGGCCTCATCAAATGTTGTTGGCAGATAATTCTCATTATTAAAATCGGTATGCAAAAAAGTTAACATTGGTTCTTTTTCGCTTCCTTTTCGGATTGAGGGGTGATTAATAGTGAAATCGAGAAAATGATTGCCTTGACCGATATGGATCCCTAAGGAATCTATTGCTTTTAGTATTTCCATTTTTGATTTTTCATCAAAAGCAATGGGTTCCATAAAGAAAGCAGTGATTCCGCAACCCACATCGGATTTAAGAATTTCGGGATTGTATTCTGTATTTTTATCATAAACGAATACTGAACCATTGGGAATATTATGCTTTTTTGTATTCTCTGCAAAAATAATTACTTGCCTCAAATTTTTTTGTAAAGAATCGTCCGGAAAGTAAAACTTTCCAAAGTTTATAATTGAAAATGCTGAGTGTTTTGTTATGAAGGAATAGTGATGCATAAAATTAGTAAAAATTCTATGTTTTTTAAATGTTACTATTAAATGGTTGCAATTTAAATTTTAATACCGAATCTATCAAAATATTTTTAAATCAGTGTCTCTTCTTTTTAGTGTGGAGAGCCCCGTAGTGTAGAGGCCAATCATGCAGGCCTTTGGAGCCTGTGACCCCGGTTCGAATCCGGGCGGGGCTAATCATTTCATTTTATTCAATTTAAATAAATTTTTAAGAAAATTATGAACTCAAACTTAAAAGCATAACAAAAAAAATAAATTTAACAAATGCTGTTTTTAAATATCATCCCATTCTTTTAGATTCAACCAACCTTATATTTCTCCCACAATATTTACAATAATTATTCTCCAATAAACTTTCATTGATAAACACTTTCTGGTATGCTAAAAGAAACTCAATTTTATCTTGAATTTCTTCAGGGGTTAAACCAAAAGATCTCTTTACATCAAATTGATAATTCTTTAATAAACCTATAAAATAATGACCCGAAGAGTTAATATAACCAATTTCATTGCTCGCAGTTTGGCCAATTATATAAGTCCAGTTGAGTCTTTTTCTAAATTCTTTCCCATTAAGAAAATCCAAGAGTATGTCCTTAAAATCATTATGAGTAAACAGTTGCTTAATTTCTTTATGTCCATTGATGTTTTGATTAATTATAATTAAAGGTATCTGATAATCTGTCAATCGTTTAACAAAATAACCTTTATTTCCGTGATCGGCTACAAGGATTATAGTTGTATTTTCTAACAGATTGTTCTCTTTCATAAAATTATAAAGTTCTAAAAAGTAATCATTATAATAATAAATCTGATGTTTTCCTAAAAGTTTGACAAAATTTACACCATGCCCTGCTATGAGTTCTTGGAACAAGAAAAAACTTTGATTCTTATTCTCCAATAGAAATTTCTTAAGATCTGGCAAGAGTATCTTGTCTTCACAACTCTGCTGGAATTCAAATTCATGCAGACAGATATAGTCCGGATTATTCTCATCAAATTCCTTTAAGTAAATTAAATCATCCCAAGGATATGCGGCTATAATCAGGTTTGGAATATAAACACTACTTGCTGCAACAGTTTTATAACCCTTACTTTTAAACAAATCAACAAGATTATTTGAATCAAGCACGGTACCATAATATTTGTTCCAATTATTCAAATAACATTCAAAAGGTATAAACTCAGAATTCAACATATCCCAGATAGCAGTCCTGCTATCCTGATTTTGAGTATAATAATTCGTGAAATAGATGCTGTGGTTTTCAGTAATCTTAAAGAAGTTTTTTTCATTTGGAATGTTCTCAACGGCATCAAGCAGTTTATCAAAAGTTGTTTGTTCCATGACAAAAACGAGAATTCTTTGATTTTTTGGAATAGAAGTTACATTATAATCTTTAATTGGGTTTCTAAACCAACTTTGATTAACAACTTGTGTAGAGGTAACATTTATTTTTATATTCCCGTGTTTAAAATCAGAAGCTCCAAAAACCAAAGTTGTTGTATATTGATTAGCTACATCCTCAAAATCTAAGATAACTAAAAGAACTGATAAAACGAGTATAATCAAAAAAAATGAAGTAAACCTCTTGTCTAAAGCTTTTTGCAACCTGTTTAAAAATTTCAAATTTAATTTACCTGAGAGTAAAGCAAGAACTAAAATAACAAACATAATCACATAGTTTTTTACAATCAAAATGTTTTTTAAAACATAAAAGACCACTTCTTTATTTGCTTTTGTGAAATCATATTTTAAAACACGAACATCATCAAAGTATATCGAATTTGCAGCAAACAGTAAAGTGTTTATAATAAAAATAAATAAAAAAGCAGATTTAAAAACTGTTTTTATAAATTTTAACTTCGAGTTCTTAATCAATCTAACCAAAAGAAAATAGAAAATCAGATAAATCGAAAGTTCTAGAACAAAGTTAACAAATATGGCCTTATATTGATTTGAATGAAAAAATTTTAGGATTAATAGATATACAGGTGTTGTTACGCTAATTAGAAGAAAGTAATCATTATTTTTTTTAATTTCAAATTCATTCTTTGACTTTTTTCTATTTTTAATGGATACCACCTTAACGGAACTGAAAGTTTTAGTGTTGTTTTTAAATTAATTATCATCATGTTATTTTAGTTGCTTTTAAAATGATTGGTAGATTTACATTTGTGTTATTTGTTCATACAAATCAAAGAATGAAGCGCACCAACTCATACCTTCATCGCAAAAATAAAATAATGATTTAAAGGGAGTCAGGTCATCATAAAGCACTTCAACAAGAGTGCCGTACTTTTCAACAAGTTCTTTCATTTTCGTAAGATGTATTTTGAGTTCATTATTTTTGTCAAATTCTTTTAAAAGGTCCAGATAAATCAAACCTAAATGAATCCAAATTGCGCCCGATTCATAATTCTTATTGAAAATTTCACATTCTCTAAATTTTACGGAGGGGATCTGTTCATTTGCGTTATATTTTATTGGCAATGGTTCAGCCAAATTGAGTCTTTTAATTATTTTGTGAACTTTTTCAAACATCTCTTTTGAATTAAAGATTCCCAACCAAAACGGGATTATGTTAGCGTCGGTTGAAAAGTAATTCTGTTTTGTTAGGTCGTCATAGAAGAATTCACCGTTCCAATATTCGTTCATCAAATAACCTTTGTAATTAGTTTTAAACTCAAAATTAAGCCCTAATTCCGAAAGCGTCTGTTGCAGGTATGCCAACATGGCCACATCATAACAAGCCCTTTTTCTCTTTTGAAGGTCCCTCATTGAAGAAAAAGTCAGATCAAGTTTCGGCAAATCCTGTTCATCAAGATATTTTTTTCTCATATGCTCCAATTCCTGATAAAGAAAGCGTTTTTGCCTGTCATTCAATTTGTAATCTGAATCAAATATGATTTTAACAAATAATGCCGGAGAATCAAATCCGTAATCGGGCAAATCGTAAGCTTGATAACCAAAAATTGTTTTGGTTATTGTTGTTGCAACATGACCGCTATTCATAAAACTATCAAATGCAAAATTTATCGTGCTGAAAACCTCTTTTTTATAACCTATATTTATTAGATGTTTTGCAATGATTGAGAAATCTCTCACAAAAAAATTCTTGAAATTACCTGAGCTTACATGAAAAAAATTATCATAATAACAATTTTTCAGAATAGAATGACATATTGTTTTATAATTTGAACCTTGCCTTTTAAAATGAGGAACAAGAAGCTTTTTCACTCTCCTGAGCACAATGCGGTTTAAATCTGTAATTGTTCCTAACATAAATCTCATTTTAATTCATTTCAACCTTTTATCACAGATAAAGGAATCATGCGTGCAATCTTTTTAGAAATACCCGCTGAATCAACGACCCTAATAACCTCATCAACATCCTTGTATGCCAAAGGAGCTTCCTCTTGAATAACCCTGTCTGATTTCGCCATAAGGATTTTGCCTTCTTTTTCCAATTCCGTTTTAATTTCATTAACTGTAAAAGATTCTACAGCTTTATGCCTTGACAATAATCTTCCTGCCCCATGGCACGAAGTCCCAAAAGATAAATTCATAGCTTTTTCTGAGCCCATCAAAAGATAAGATGCCGAACCCATCGAGCCCGCAATAATCACAGGCGTTTTTGGGAAAGACCTTGTTGCACCTTTTCTGTGAATGTACAGCCTCATCTTCCTGCCATTAACAACATGCTCTTCGATTTTGCAGATGTTGTGAGCGATGCCGTAAACGGTTTCCAATCCTAATTTCTCCCTTGACATCAAGAAAGTCTTCTCAAAAGCTTCTCTAACAAAATGGGTAATTAATAACCTGTTAGCAAACGCAAAGTTAACCGCTCCTTTCATGGCGGTATAATAATCCTGACCTTCCCGAGACTTAATTGGGACCCCGGCCAACTGTTTATCAGGCAGGTTAATCTTGTATTTCTTAGCAGCGATTTCATGCATTTTAACATAATCTGTTGCAATCTGATGACCCAAACCGCGCGAACCTGTATGAATCATAACCACGATTTGATTCTTAAATAATCCCAACTTTTCCGCAGCAGCTTCATCATAAACAGTTTCCACACGCTGTATTTCAAGGAAGTGATTCCCCGCACCCAAAGTTCCCAACTGTTTTAATCCCCGTTTTTTTGCAATATTGCTAATCTTTGAAACATCTACCCCGGACATTGATGCATTTTCCTCATGATTTTGCAAATCAGTCTCTGTGGCAAATCCTTTTTTAAGAACCCATTTGCCACCAAATCTTAAAACATTGTCCAGCTCAGTTGGGCTTAAAGAGATTCTGCCTTTTGTTCCAACGCCTGCAGGAACAGATTTAAAGATTTGTTGAGTTAATTCTCTAAGTTTTAACTTGATTTCTTTATAACTTGTGTTTGTCCTTAAAAGATTTATACCGCAATTAATATCAAAACCAACCATTCCCGCAGAGATAAGACCTGTTGACTCTTCAAAAGCAGCCACGCATCCAATAGGCATCCCATAACCTAAATGAGCATCCGGCATTAAAACAACCGGATTAACGATCCCATTCAACTTTGCTACATTATTTGCTTGAACAATGGTTTGTTCGTCAATATCTTCAAGCAACTTTTGAGAAACAAAAAATCTGATGTCTGCATTCGTGTGAGATTTTTCTTTCGGTAAAACATACTCAAAATCCTCTATTTTTTGAAGCAGTTCTTTCATTTGATATCCTCGGGAACATCAGTTAATTAATCCTTTAACAAAGTAAATTAACAAAAACCATGCAAAAGAAAATGTAACAAAATTTGTCATGGAATCCATAAAAGAGAAGGAAATAAGATATATTTAAATATGTTATCAAATAATTATTAAACTGTAATTAACCAAGATGTTGTAACTGTGTAGTTACAATTAATCAAAAAATTTAAAAAGGCAGCATTTTTTCCACAAAGATATGGTAATCTTTCACGATTCTGAAATCCGAAAAAGAAACTTTGCTTACCTGCGACGAAAAAAGAGAAAGCAACGGAAAAAAAAGTTGTTAAAATCAGTTAAGATTACAAGTTATTTTATATCCAGCATTTTCTTAGGCGCATATTGTTCCGATTTTAATATAAAATCCTTCATTGAGAAAAACATTATGACCTTGTTTAACCATAATTCTTGCATTGAGGAAAGTTATAAAATAAACCGCGAAGAGAGAATATTGGGATATGACAATCTTAAAACCTATGAACTTTCCAATTCAATCGTCAAAGAAAATCTAAATTGTAATAAACCTTCAGAGAATTCCGCTCAAACTCTTGAAGATAAGATTTCTGAGGACAACCCCACAAGCAATCCAGAAAAATCTGAATTAATTAAAAAGATTGAAGAAACAAATTTCGGCGACGAGATTAGTGAACTTTATGCTGATTTAATCCAAAAGTATCCAATACTTTATTCTAAGGCTTATGAAACTGCAAAAGAGAATAATTTCGACCCCGCGCTTCTCATGGGCTTGGCAACAATTGAAGGTGCCATCCAACAGAAATATATGATGGGCATCACGGAAGACGGAACTGAACTTAAAATAGAAAATTCTCTCAATAAAAGTATAAGAGGGGTTTGCCAAATCGGAAAGTCTACCTGGCAGACTTACGGAAAAGATTATAATTGGGATGACATGTACAAATATGAACCGAATATGACTGTTGCAATAAGGACGTTAAAAGCATATCTCAAACTGTTTGATAATGAATTAAATGATGCGCTTGTCGCTTATAATCTTGGTCCTGGAAAGGCGTTAAATGTTAAAAATAAGTATGCTAACGGAAAAAATGGTGAAATTGCTAACATTCTAAACAGATGGGTTTCACAGGGATTTGATGAATATAAACAACCTGCATATTATCCCAGAAGGATTCTTGAGAGCGCTTGCTGTTTTAGAAAGGTTTTAGAGGAAATAAAAATCTATGACAATCTGCCCAAGTACGACTTTGAGAAAGCGCTTGAATCCTTACCAGTAAAAAGAGAGGCTGACAGTTTAATACTTCACGAAGCGTATGATTCGAATAAAAACTGAAATAAATCAAAAAACCTAATTCCATTTCTTAAGTGCAGCATTCAGTTCAGGATTATTCTTTGCTGCTGCTTTTAAATTCACTCCTTTCAAGGTTGCTTCTAAAGCGGATTTGCAGGCTTTTGCACCAGCCAATGTTCCATCTGGATGACCGTGGACACCGCCACCAAACTGCAAGATAACATCCTTTCCAAAGATTTTGTAAAGCGTCGGAATCTGAGTTGGATTTAAACCACCGGAAGCTACTGGAAATACTGATTTTATGTTACTCCATTTCTGAGCAAAATTGAGTTTAGTTTCTGGAACATTTTTACCAACAATATTATCTCTGATGTCAAGAACTTCTTTTTTGTCGCCAGCCATCTTTCCTACAACTGTTCCAATGTGCAATTGGTCCACACCTGCAAGTCGTGCTAACTTCGCTAAGGTAAGCATAGTCATTCCATGATGTTGATTTCTTGTTAAAGCAGCATGCATGGCTCTATGAGCATGAATAATTAAACCCAGCTTTTCATTTTCTTTTCTGAAGGATTGCAAGCCAGCAAAACCAACTGTGACAATGTCTATCATAGCATATCTTCCGCCGTTTTTCTTAACGATTTCAGCTCTGGCAATCATCTCATCAACTGTTGCTGCGGATATGTTTGCCATATAACCTTTCCTAACTCCTGTTTTTCTCTCAACTTCTTTCCTCGCTTTAAGGGTTAATTTAATTCTAGTTTCAAAGTCGTTAAAGTCTTGATTCGTAAGATTCTCATCATCTTTAACAATATCAAGACCGCCTAACCAGGCATCGCGGGCGATTTTGGCATGTTGTTCTGAAGTCAATCCCACTTTTGGTTTAACAATGGTACCAAGCAAAGGCCGATTTTTTATACCCAGAATATCTCTAACGCCTTGCAGACCATGCAATGGCCCAAGATGAGCATCAAGCATTGCTTTTGGAAATCTTATATCTAAAAGCCTCAGATTTTTCAATAGTTTCATTCCATAAATGTTCCCTGCAACCGAACTTAACAATTGAGGAATGGAATTTAATTCAAATAATCTTAAATTGTAAGCGACTTTAATTATTTTCTTTCTAAAATTTATGTAATAAACATGCGGTTTTAACTGTTTAGCAATCCTAGGACTTAAAGTTACTATATCAGCCCAAGTATCAATTGAACTTTCCCCAGCAAGATGGGTTGCTGCTTCCTTTAAAGAATAGCCCTCAGCAGGTTCAACATAAAACATGCACAGAACTTCATTATTTTTAGGTTTGTACTTTAAATCAACATAATCGTGTCTCATGGTATCACCAAGAATTCATTTTTATAGTGTTATAAAAAAGTTTTTATTTATTAAAAAGAGATAAAAATTATCAAATGCAAAGTATTACCTCAAATCCAAAACAATAAAATTTTTAAATAGGACACTTATCCAACTTATTGTGGGCGGCCAGAGCGGCAGGGGTCTACCCGAACCCTTTCCGAACTCGGAAGTCAAGCCTGCCTGCGTCTGGGTTTGTACTGCTCTTTGGAGCGGGAACACCCAGTCGCTGCCCACGCTTTTCTAAAATTCTTCCCAAGCTTCAAAAAGAAATTCAGTCTTTAAAATTATTCTCGGTTGTTAATCCAACCCTGTTCGCATTTTTTTCCCTTAATTGAAAAAGGATAACAATTAAAGCTTGAAATTGTTCTTTCGTAAACAAAAAACCCGAGTCCACAAATGTTTTTGCCAGTTCTTTCCCATAAATATAAAAATCTTCATCCCTGCAAGATACGCAGTCTTCAATAGCTTTTCCAAGTTTTTTTAGATTGAAACTGCATAAAAAACCGTTATTCACTTTTAGAATACAAATCTTATTGTTCTGTTTAAATGAAAACGATTTAAAGTTAAACTGCAAATTCATCTCCTGATTAAAATAAACATTTTTGCTCTTTGGTTTAAATCCCAAAATCTCTAATTGTTTCTTGACAAGATTCGTGAAAAGTTCTTTGGCTGAGTTTATTGAGTGAAATTTAGGGATTAAATTCTTTAATTGAATTTCATTTTGGTTTGTTTCAATAACCTTTCCAAGATACTTCACCGTTTTCTGCATAGTTTTTCCTTTTTTCCATTTATTCTTAACAAGATAAGCATACGGAAACCCTTTAATCTTCTTTATTCTTACAAACATAAATCCAACCTATAATCAAAAGTTCTAACAACTTTTATGAACAAAAGATGAACAAAAGCTTATAAATTTTCG
>CAYLQM010000013.1:0-24247 GCA_964386095.1 uncultured Methanosarcinales archaeon | reverse complement strand
TGCCGCCATAAACAAATTCTGTGCCTGCCCAGGAAATTGGCAAAATCATATCATCTACATTGCCATTACCTTCAAAGTTTGCTAATTTCGTAACATTTAATGGTGTAGCTATTGAAAGCCCTGCACTTAAAGACAAAGTGTCGAAAGAATCCAGAGAATAGGAATTAGAACCAACAGTAAGAGTATTGTTATCTTCCAGGCTAGCAACTTGCAAACCATTGTTAATTATATTCTGAGAAACTATGTAGCCCATTAATTTGGGTTGTGAATATGAGAAAACCTCGGTGATATTGCTGTTGTCGTCAGCATCAGGGTTATCATAGTAGAGGTATAAAGTGATATTAGTCGTATTGGAAATATATGGAACTTTGACCCAAATTTGTGCGTTACTCCTTGCTGAAAGATTACAATAATCTATAAAGTAAGGTATCTCAATTTCATTGCCGCTTGAATCATTATAAAAGGTAAATCTAATATCTGAACAATCACCTTTAATTTTCCCGCTTGAATAATAAAGGGAGAGATCTTTATCCAAGTAAATCTGATACTCAGTTAATGGCCGTGTGTTACTCTTAACAGTTACAGGAAGTCTGTAGTTCCAAGAGTTATAATACCAGCTTGAAGTAGTATAGTTCTTCAGCAAAACGAATTCTCGATTTTTATAATCATCCTTAATGGTTTTAACACTAAGATTCGCAAACACTTCAACTGAAAAAGATTTTTCTTCAGATATTGTTTGAACGCCATCAGTATTGTTTGCTATAATCCCAAAAGTATAATCATCAGTATGCCATGTATCCGTAAAGAGGTATCTAAAGATATCTCCATCGACATTTTGCATTTCATAAAGACTTGAACTGCCAGAACTGTTAGTAATATTAATATAAACCTTTGCTAAGCCCTTCTCATCAGTTACATTCGCATCAATAGTTATGTTATATCCAAAACCCACCTTGCTTGGAGTGATATTGATCGAATTGATCTTAGGGGTTGAAGAAACTAAAACGCTTTTTGTCTGAGAAACTGGCAGGATGTAATCCTTTGCGCTACCCGCATAAGAAACATTAATAACATGATTTCCAAGATATGCATCTTGTGGAATTTGATAAACAATTGTCGCATATCCTCTATCATCAGTTAACACGGAACCAATGTTATAAGGAGAGCTTCCATTTCCAGTAAGATCAACAAAAGTGAGGTTATAATTTGAAAGATAAGTAACGCCATCATCACTAACCAATCTAACATCAATCGTAAGATTATCACCTTTGCCTATTGGATCTTTTGATAGTTTGAAATCAATTAATTGAGGTTGTTTAAAAACTGAAACATTAATAGACTCTGTACAAACAGGATCTATCTCAGGATGGGTAACTGAGTTAACACATGACCTTAATAAAAACTCTCCAGCACCAATAGGAATCACATATTTATTAGGATAACAAAACTTGTTGCTCTGATTTAGAGAACCACAAACATAAGGGTTCTCCAATCTAAAGAATGAATCTGAAAGGCTCATATCTCTCCAACCAGCAGAAACTATTTTGTATTCAAAGGTTATGGAATTTAACACAGGAGTTTGATTCTCATTGGTGGTACTGAACTCAACTTTATATTGAATAAACCTATTATCCGGAGAGTTAGGCTCTTGACCATTGGATTCCAAGTACCAGGGAGTCCATATAAGGTTACTTGAATCTTGCGAGATCGAACTGTAATTTACTTCATTGCCTAAAGTTAAACCCGGAACAGAGGAAACATAACTCTTTAAGGTTAAATTTCCTGCAGGATAAAAAGCAACCCAGTTAAAACCTTCGGAAATATGACTTCTTTCTGTATCGCCAATCTGGTCTTCTTCCGCATAAAAACTTGCTTGTGTGTTTGTGTAAGTGCCTGCGCCTCTTGCCCAATAACCATCTGCTCCATTTCCTGTCGTTCCATCAACTACAATCACAGGATTGCCTGCAAAAGAATAACTTGCAGACTCAGGATCTGAGTTATCTACACCATCATTGTCTCCATCAGAAGCAATTGATGAGATACTATAAGAGATTCCATCAATGGTACCTGTGCCTTGAGAAAACGCTAACCAAGCAATTGTTTCATTATATCCCGACGAACCTGCTCCTCCCGCTTCCTGCTCAAGTAAGAAACCCGTAGTAGAAGGACTATAAGATACAGTTGACATAAAATCACTGTTATTATAAGTATTCAATGTGGAAACAACCACGGGAGTTGAAGGGAATGCATCATTAAAAGTAATGCTATCTCCTGCAAAAGTATCTCCTTCATTATGAACGGTATCAGTCCTATGTTTTCCTGCTTCAATCCTAAGTAAACCATTCATATCAGTAAAAGAACCTTGTTCAGTCACAATCCATCCGATTGTTTCTTGACCGTGTGTTCCATCATCCGGTTCCTCCATAAATATTTCAAAACTGGAGCTCTGAACATTCCTTACTCTCACATCCACCGACTCATCATCGTTTCTTGTCACAACATATGCCACAACAACGGGACTTGAATAATTATATCTTAAATCGACTGTTCTAACTGTACCCCCATCAATACTGTTATCCAAAGTTAAAGTACCAAATTCAATGTGAGGTAAAGCGTTTATATCCGAAGTGGTATGAGCCGCAAGATTTCCATAGTACATATAGATTTGATTTGTTGCAGAGGACAAAGTAGGTATATTTACCCAGAATGTGGAATTACCCCCAGAAACATTACATTCCTCAACATAATATTTTAATTCCCGCCATTGTGCAGATTTCTGGGCAAATCTAATATCTCCGCAATCACTCCTCATTTTATTTTCGTTATAAAGTTCTGTTGTGTTAATAGAAAGTTTCAAAGTATAATTCTTGACTTCAGCACCTGAATTAGATATATTTATCTCCTTGCGATAGGACCATTCAGGATTCCACCATTCATTACTCTGACCCGTTGAGGTTCTCGTGTAAACTTCAATAGTGGTATTGGCATTAGTAATATCGTCCCAGCTTATATTTATATAGTCTACTTGAGAGGTCTCGGCATCAAAGATTGAAGAAACATAAACACCCCGAGTTGTTTGATTGTAAACCTCCTCTCCAGAACTACTCTCCTGAGTAGGTTCAGAGTTTGACTTTTTACCAACAAGTACTTTTCCAGGCAAATATTGAGAAACATATCCATAATTGTGGTACAAGTCCTGGATCTCTATCGAGCTTAAGGTTCTATTGTAAATCTTAATTTCATCCATGTAGCCTATAAAACTCTGAGCAGAATCAAAATTATCGCCAACACTATCCTGTTCTTGAGCAATAACTAAAGAACCGCCTGAAGGAATTGAAATACCTGAAGCCAAGGTATTTGAATACGCCCCGGATCCATCTTTAAACAAGTAAACATTTCCTCCATCAGAGGTCCAAGTAACTGCTATGTGATGCCAGGAACCATCGTTTGCCGAAACAGAACTTTGCGTGCTTCTTGTTGCTCTATAAATGTCAAAACCGCCGTAATCAAATATCAAAAGCTCGTTACTGTTACTACTCGTTGCATATGAATAAGGTGTTCCAGAATTAGAAGTATCACTACTGTTCATCCAAAACTCTACTGTAACATTATCCGTTGGGTGATTAAACGGATTTTTAATAATATAATCACTTGTACCGCCTGAGAAGTATAAACATGAACCAAACTTGCAATTATTAGACCAACCAGCACCATAGATAAGACCATTATTGTTGTTTCCACTAGTGTCCGTAGCAGTACTGCCCTGACCGTCATCTAAATTCCAGGACAAAACTAAACCATCTATAATTCTGATAAACACATCAGAGATGTTACTTTCATTCAACGCGTTTGGATTTTTGTAATAAACAAATATTGAATTGTTTTCCCCACCATCCAGCTTAGGCACTTTTACCCAAACTACTGCTTCCTGAGAACTTGCGTTGTAATACTCTATCCAATAATTTAACTTGGTATATGTTTTTTCAGTCCAACTATACTTTAAGAATCGCAAGGAATTGTAATCATCACTCCAATTAAAATTAGAACCTAGAATTGACGAATTCAAATTAATCTTAAGAGTATAATCGGTTAAATCAGAAGCAGGGTTTGAAAAGTTAATATAAATCCTATAACGCCAATGGTAATCCCACCAAAGAATATTAGAATTTACTTGAGATAATCTCAAACTATTGTTAGCAATCGTAAGGTTTTCCATCTGAATGCGTGATTCAAAGTCAGAAGACGAAGATTCAGAGTAAGTATTAACAGGACTAACTGTAGAATAATACTGATAATAAACCTCTGTTTCACCACAATCGCCTCGTTCACAGACAACTGTAGAATTCATAACAAATTGCTGATTCCTTAAAAGCTGTGAATCCTGCGGTGGTTCATCAGCGGTTATATTAAGAAGACCAACAAATTCTTCGCCAACATCCTGAGCAAGTTGCGGCTGTGTTGTTGCATATTTCGTAACCAAAACTTCTCCGGGAGCATATTGTGAAGTATAGCCATAATTATTATGGAGATCCTGAATTTCCGGCAAAGTTAAAGTTCTATTATAAATCCTAATCTCATCTATATAACCTATAAAACTTTGGGAAGATGTAAAACCATCGCCAACACTATCCTGTTCTTGAGCGATAACTAAAGAACCGCCACTAGGGATCGTTGTACCTGAAGCCAAAGTATTTGAATATACTTGTGAACCATCTTCAAATAAGTAAACATTCCCTCCATTTGAAGTCCAAGTTACGGCAATATGATGCCAAGAACCGTCATTAACCGAGATACCTGTTGACCGATAAGTTGAACCGCGATAAAGAGAGAAGGATTGATAGTTATAAATCAAAAATTCGTTATCGCTCGAGCTGGTTGCATAAGAATAGGGGGTTCCAGAATTAGAAGTATCACTACTGTTCATCCAAAACTCTACTGTAACATTTTCTGTAGGATGGTTAAAAGGATTCTTCATGATATAATCCGTGGTGCCCCCAGAAAAGTACAGACAAGAACCAAACTTGCAATTAGTTGTCCACGAAGCGCCAGATATTGTTCCTGTATTCCCGTTTCCGCTAACATCGGTTGCAGTACTTCCTTCACCTTCATCTAAGCTCCAAGACAGTACCAAACCATCTATAACTCGAATAAAGACAGCAGACTTGTTGCTTTCACTTACAGCATCAGAATTGCCGTAATAAACAAAGATTGTCGTATTGGTGTTGTTCTCCAAGAAAGGAATTTTAACCCATACAGTAGCCTGTTGAGAACTTGAATTATAATATTCTATCCAATAACTCATCTTAATTTCTGAATCAGAACTCTGATTATAATAAGTAAACCTTAAATCACTACCATTACTCTTAGGCTTTGAGAAGTTGAAATTAGAACTTGTCAAAGTAAGCTTGACCTGAAAATCTGTGAGGTCGCCTGCAACATTTGAAATATTGTACGCTCGTCTCCAAAGCCAGGATTCATTCCACCATTGATAAGTTATTCCCAAATCATCTTCAATCACTCCATTTTTAACACCGTCATCATCACCAAAACTACCGTCAAAGATAGTTATCTTAATCGCGGTAGCATTAACTTTCTCATAAGGAAATTTATACCACTCCAAAGTATTGGGGTTAAACTTCCACAGGTCAAACTTCTCAGGCAGGTAATCAAAATTTAAGGTAATGTCTGCAGAATCTCCAGTTAAATTTTCAATCTTGAACTTTAGCAACTTGTGCTTAAAGTCTTGTGGGTCAACAGGAGTGCTCGGAAGATTTAATGGGTCAACAATTTTAACATCGCGTAACGCGCCTTTATTAGACGAAAGCTGAACACTCCGATTGGAAACCTCTATTTTGGCTTCCTTCTTATTAACAAGCTTGATCTTCACAGGGTACTTTGGGATAAAAAGTTTCAAAGGATCTTCAATAACCCCGTTAATTAAGCCGTCGTCATCGATAACGCCATCCTGTAGAAACAAAGTTATTTTGTATCTTGATTCGCTTAAGTTAAATGGAACCTTGGTTTTATCCTTCCCATTATCCTTCCAAATATAAAAATAAACATCTTCGG
Organism: uncultured Methanosarcinales archaeon; assembly: GCA_964386095.1. Lineage (GTDB taxonomy): Archaea > Nanobdellota > Nanobdellia > Woesearchaeales > JASKKU01 > JASKKU01. The sequence continues at coordinate 18,178 of CAYLQM010000013.1, read as the reverse complement.
GAATTTGTATGGGCAACGAGATATTGACAGAAATTTGTTGACTTAAAGCTAAATTTGAAATTCTAAAACGGATGTTCAAATCATCATCAACAAAGAAATTATCAACAATGCCGTCAGAGGAAGTCAAGTTAAAAACTCCGTAGTTTGTCTCAACAGAATTATTAGATATCTGAACATTGCTCGACCTTGGCATAACTTGAAAATTCAGGATATAAGTTGAACCATTGAAAATAAGCGTTGCAGAATAAAACCCTGATTCGTTTGCCACAAAAGAAGTGTTCTCTAAATAAAGCGTATTGCCTAACGGAGTATCAACATAAATCGAGTAGTGTGAAATATTCTGAAGCAAAACAAAATTAACCGTGTCATTAACAAAATATTCTGTTTTGTGAGTGGCAAACACAGAATTGGCATTCCCAAATTCTTGATTAACATCTTCAACAATGGTTTCATTTAAAGATATGTTCAACTCGGAGAGATTTATACTATTATTCAGGAAACTTCCATAAAGGAATATTTGATGTGTTTTATTTAATTCGGGCAAAACAAAACTCGCATTATTTCCAATAAATGTAAAGTTTAGAGGTGGCACAACTGCAAAATTTCTGCTTGGAATTGAAACATTAAAAACAATATTCTTATAAATCCCAGAATAATTTGTAAACAGAACAACAGATTTATTCCATGAGTTATTACCTATCTTTTCATTTTCTCTCAAAAAGACTGCTGGAGTTTGGAACTTCACAAAATAAGTGTATAAACCATCAGACAGTTTCATAATCCAATGAATCGGTTCGCCAAATGTAATAGGTTGCCTATCCAAAGAAATGATTGTGTAGTAATCCAGATTCAAGAGCATTCTTACATTATCTTTCTCAATTGAATTATTCTTCAAACCATCGTTCAACGCATCATTAAATGCAGCATTCAGGTCATATGCTAGACTTATAAACGTGACAAAACCAAGCAGAAAAAGTATTAAAGCTATAACTATCTCTTTCCTGAAACTTAAAAGTTTACAATCCACTCGCGTTACCCCCCAAAAACAAAAAATGAAAGTTATTTTTAATAACTAGTTATTTCATAAAAATGCATTTTAAAAGAGTATAACTTCTTAAAAATGTTTCGTTTTTATATCCGAGAACCACTCTAAAATAGTAAATTAAACCTGCAAGCACAACGTTTGTGATTAAGTTTAAATCAGGTTAAAACGGAAAGTAAAAAAATGAATAAAGCTTCTGATTGGATTGAAAATCAAACGATAAAACAACAAAGGATAAAATAAATTAACGCAATCAAGAAAAATCTGATTAATCCTAATAACCAATTCTCCCTTTAGCTCTTTTTCTTATAAACAATACAATTATGACCAAAACAACTGCCCCAATGATAGTTATTACTGAAATTGAACCAGCGCTGTCAAAACTAAAGAATCCCGTTAGGAAACCTGCACTTGCTGTCTTGAAATTCAAAGTCTTTGTTATTTTGTTTACCCTCATGTCCGGATTAGGGCCATAGAAAGCTTCCAGGTTAAAGACAGTATTTTCTTCAAGGTCTACCGAGTCGAGCTTAACCGGGATATAAACTCTTTCCACCTGACCTGTCGGTTCTAAAACGCCTTCTTTCACTAAATTTTCCTTCAAACCATTCACTATAAGGTCTTGTATTCTCAAAGAATAATAAATTTCATTAGTTCCGTTGTTAATCAAATCTATGCCTATTCTGTTCAAACGTGGGTAATATGCTACATCAACCACATCAAAATTCAACTCTTCAAGGTTCAACTCCTTAATTTTTAACGGCATTATGTATGGTGGTACAAACTTATCAGGCATGGTTAGATAATTGTCAAGCTCTAAAGGACTCAATCCAAAGGAAGTATAAAACACAACTTCTGAATCATCAGACAACTCAGCAGCCGGCAAATCAATGTCAAAACTAACCGGTATTGATTCCCTTGCTCCCAAGAAAATTGGTTCTTCCTGAGAAGCACTTGCTAACTCCTTGTCACCATTCCTAACATTCAGTGTGGTCAACTCGTATATTCCAATGTTTCCGTTGTTCTTAAAGAAAACGATCAACTTCTTTTGTTCAGGATCGTATATTGCATTTGTTATTTGCAAAGAGAGCTTGGGCATCGGTAATGGAAAAAATGTTAAAGCGTAAACCTTTCCGGTATTTTGAGCGTCCGCTTGACCAAACTTAACGAGAACTTTAATGGCTTTATTACTTTTTTCCCTAATCTGCCCACCAACTGAGGCTAACGAATTGCCCACAATAACTACTACTTTTACATCACGCTCTACAAGAAAATCATAAACCTCATCCAATAGTTTGTTGGGACCAGATATCAAAACCGGGTTCTTTGTCCTAAAATACTCCGATTCCAAAGCAGAACAGTCTGAGATCACTACATTTTCAAAAGAATCGAACTTCTCTGCAAGTTTAACAGAATCTAAGAAAATATTATTGTTGTTTATCCATTCGTCAAAGTAAGGTTTTATTGCATCAAGGATATCTCTCCTGAAATTACCTACAGCTATAACCTCATCAGCATTCTTAAGATGTGAAACAGCCTCATCAACACTTGTTTCATCCACGATAAAGACCCAATAACCTTTATTTGCCGCAAAAGATGCGATAGATGGAAGCAATCGATAACTATCTGAAGAAACAACAACAAATTTATTTATCCCTTCAGGAATTAATTCAAGATTAAATCTTTTGCCTTTTACAGATTTAAGAACATTGAACCCGACTGTGCTTAATTGCGCTTTCAAGTTTGGAATGTATGGCATTTCCTCTGATTCATAGATCTTTAGGTTCGTGTCCTCTTTCACCACGGAAGTGAAACCTGATAAGGATTCCGAGTTAAGAAAAGTTGCAGATTCACCTCTTAACGAGGAGTAAAGCATAACCGAAAAAACATCCCTCCAATCTTTAGAATTTACTAAATTAATCTCATATCCATAACCTATATTTAACAAATTTAACAAAATAGTTACAAAGAGGACCAACAGAATCACTTTTAATAAAGGAGCTGTTCTTTTTTGCATTTCGCACAACCTTATCCAATCGTAATAAACGGACATTAAGCAATTAGCCGCATATGTTCCCAAATTTTAATATTCTGAGTTAAATCAGTAATAAGTAATTTATAAAGTTTTTGTTTTCATTTAAAAGAAATTGAAATATATATAAAAAAAATGTATACAAAAACAAGGAAAAAAAATAGTTTTTCTTTTTAAGGCAACTCTAAGTAAAAGTAATAGTTTGTGTCGCTCTGTGCAGGAACCAATATCTGATAATCAACGCTCCCGCCATTAAAACCTGCTTGTGAACCTGGAGATTTGCCCGCAAAGACAATTTCGCCGCTACTCTTCAATGCGTAAGTCTTAAAGGTGCCGGTACCATATGTTGTTGCATACAGCACATTATCTACAGTTTGTGTTGGACTGACAAACTGTTCGCTTGCTGTAAATGTGTTATTAAAGCTATCAGTGCTCGTACCTTGCACATATGCAGGCATATCTGCTTCACTTGCATTGGATAATGTCCAGCTGCTAACAGTATCATTTGCTGCATAAACCACTGAGCCAGTCACATCAGACAAGCTCCAGTTGTAAAAGACATTTCCTGAAGCATCCTCTAATGAAACTCCTCCTGAAATGTTACCGTAAAAACCTGCCCATTTTGCAGTAATTGTTTTCCCATAGAGATTTGCTGCCTGAACTTCCCCTGCATTAATAGTAATATTTTCTGCTGAGGTACCTGTACCGTTTTCCAAACTTCCCGCAGTTATCAGCGCACCGGCAGGAGCTGCACTAACCATATTCGCAGAACCATAAATCAACAACAAAACTGCCGCCATTAAAACCAAAAACCTTTTCATTAATACCACCTCTTAGCTTTTGCACAATAACACAAAATGCCCTTAAAGGCAATCAGTTGTGTTTTTACTATATTGTTATAGTATAATAACATTTCTTAGTCACAACTCCTTTATATAATTTTTGTTGAAACTTTTGAATGAATTGCATTCATTCTTAAGGAATAGACAATCTTTAAAAAAAAGAACATATAAATTCCTTAAATAGCATTTTAAAAAAATAGTAAATTAAAAAGTAGTAAATTAAAAATTGAAAGTGACAAAAATTCAGCATAGTCTCATTCAAAATTAAAGGGATATCCATGAGGGGAGAAGCAACTAATGGTAAAAATCCGCCATTCATATTTGGAGATAATTCTCAAGCACACACCTTAAATGATTTAATTGACAAACTTCAGAATTCCGATGACGAATTGTTTTATTTTCATGTTAATTCTGAAAAGAACGATTTTGCGAATTGGATTCAGTTCGGGTTGGGATTACCGGAACTCGCCAGAATTGTAAGTGGAATCACCAACAAAGAGAGTTTTATTGAAGCTGTGAAACTATTTCTTAGAACAACTGAAGAAGGAAAGTCAAAAGAAAATAATCTTAAAGAAGAGAAAAAGAAAAAACTCCTTAGTTTATTTAAAGAGCCCCTGGATCAAAAAGCAACTGATTCATCTAATGAAAACATTCAAATCTTTGCAAACGTTAGCAAACCAACGATTAAACCAAGAATTGAACCTAAATTCAAAGACACTCAGAATATTGTTGAGAGGCCTCTTAAATCAGATGAAAAAACCGAAAACGAACTTTCTCCAAAACTCCTAATAAAAACCAACGACCAAAGCAAGTACAAAAACACCAGTGAATCAAACAGACTAAGCGAAGAAGAAGCTAAAAAGATAGGGCAAATGTTGTATCTTGTAAAAGATGAAATAAAAAAAGTCATCTTTGGGCAGGATGAGGTAATAGATTACACTTTAATTGCGCTCTTGTGTGAAGGTGACGCATTACTGGAAGGTGTTCCCGGTTTAGCAAAATCCCTATTAGTTGAAACATTAGCTAAAGTGGTTTCTGGAACGACTTTCAACAGGATCCAGTTTATGCCCGATTTATTACCTTCAGATATTATTGGCGGCCTGATCTACGATCCCAGAACAAGCAAATTCAGCACATTTAAAGGCCCAATCTTCGCAAATTTCATACTTGCTGACGAAATCAACAGAGCACCACCAAAAACACACGCCGCCTTAATGGAAGCCATGCAGGAGAAAAAAGTTGACATTCATGACGAAACTTATATCCTGGACAGACCTTTCCTTGTACTTGCCACCCAAAATCCTCTGGAAAACAAGGGAACTTACACATTGCCTGAAGCCGTGGTGGACAGATTCCTATTCAAAATAATTATGGATTATCCCAATAGAGAATCTGAAAAGAGGGTTATCAACGAAAACAGCTTAGTTGGCAAAGTTGTGCAAAAGAAGATTTCATCAAAGATTACAAAACAAGAAATTTTAGAGATCCAATCAAAGGTAAAGAGCGTCTTCATATCTGAAAGAATAAAGAATTACATATTAGACCTTGTTGAAGCTACAAGAGGTTTAAATAAGAATATTGAGGGTTTGCAATTCATCAAATACGGCGCCGGTCCACGGGCATCAATTTATCTTGGCATTGCTTCCAAAGCGAAAGCTCTTTTTGAAAAACGAAATTTTGTTCTCCCGGAAGATGTTATTGCCGTAGCAAAACCTATCTTAAGACATAGGTTAATCTTAAACTTCAAAGGAAAAGCTCACAATATTTCTACTGATAAGATTATAGATGAAATCTTAATGAAAGTCAAGCCGGAGTAAAATCATGTTTTTTTATTTGACCAACCTTGATTTAACTTTAGCAATGCGAATATAACAAATGAACACAACAAATACTAAATATAATAAAATATACTAACAAGAAAAATAAACAAAATTATAAAATAAACAAAATGTCCAAACCAGAAAACAGGGAGGAAATTGTAGTCAATATTCAGCCCTTTGAAGACCTGACTAGAGAAACGATTGAAAACTCTATAAAACTTATTGATTATTTCAAATTTAATCTCATATATCTTCTTTTAATTTCTGGGAAAGGTTTAGATTTTGAACGGATTCAAACATATATGCCCGGCGATGATACGAGAAGAATTGACTGGAAGATTTTTGCGAGGACCCGGGAATTGATGGTGCGAAAATTTAAAGAGGAAAGAACTTTTGATGTTATCATAGGTTTGGATGTATCTAATACGATGCTCCTAGGCACAACAAATCACACAAAGAATCAATTCGCCGCCCTGTCTGCTGGAGCATTGTCCTTTGCTGCAACCGAGGCCAATGACAATCCAGCAGTCGCAATGTTCTCTGATAAAATAAAACTTTTTTTAGACCCTGAAAATGATTTTTCGCGTATTTTAAATGTTCTAAGCGACAAAAACAATTATGGCGGCAAAAAATCATGGGGAGAGTTTACCAATCTTTTAATTAGCAATTATGAACCCCAATCTATTTTGTTCCTTATCTCAGATTTTATAGATACAGATGTAAACAAATTTCTTCCTGAGCTTGCCTCCTACTTCTCAAAGGTTTATGGGATTATGATTAGGGACCCCATAGAAGAAAAATTGCCCAAAAAAGTAGGTCGTGTTTACATTAAGGACCCTAATGGAAACACAGTTTATTTAATTGATGCTACGAAAGTTGCCGGCGAATATGAGGTGTTGTGCAAACGAGAAATCGAGAGAATTAAAGAATCATTCCACGAAGCGGGGCAATTATTCTTTAAAGTTGACCTTAAAGAACGATTTGATATAAGCTTTTTCAAGGCCTTTGGTTCTGAAGAGGTGGAATTATCTTAAGTTTCACAATCAAGGGGATTTCAGTACAAATAGTTTATCCTTGGTTAGAAATCACTTTATTGATTGGACTGATCACGCTTACAGTGATAAGTTTCTTCTTGATGGTTCGTCTCCGAAGAAGAAGAGCTCTATACTTCGGGAACATCAAAACCATTGAGAAGGTTCACGGATTTAAGAAATTTGACCTGAGTTATACCATCTTATTATTAAAAATTCTGCTCGTTACGCTCTTGTTCTTAGTAGCCACAGATTCAATAAGCTTAACTAAGAGAGTTCCTTTAATGGATAGAGATTACGTGCTTGTAATTGATGCTTCTCCATCCATGACAAAAACAGACTATCCGCCGAACAGACTTGCAGCGGCAAAGGAAATCTCTTCAGAATGGGTTGATTTCATGCCAAATTCCACAAGGCTTGGCTTGGTTGCATTCTCTTCAGACATACAAAGTTATATTCCATTAAGCGTAAATAAAAAAAAAATCAAAGATGCTATAAATGACATTTCCATAGACTATTCAAAAGCGGGTTCTTCCCTGGATTATGCTCTAAACTTTGCCTATCAACTGCTTTCAAAAAGCGATAAAAACAAGAGAATCATACTGATAAGCGATGGAACTAAAAGCGTAGACAACAAAACTCTTGCAAAAGCCAAATCTCAAAAGATAAAAATCCTTGCTTTTGGCATAGGTTCCGAAGATGACAATGAAGCAATTAATACATCGGACATACCAGCTGATTTCTTAGAATTATACAATAAAATGGAATTCAATCTTAGCAATTTGCAAAGGATAGCTAAAGAAACAAATGGAACAGCTTATCATATAAAAGACAAACTTGAGTTAAAAGGCGCTTTTGAGAAAGCCACTTCCCAAGAAACAAAGGTTTCACTAAGGTCCAGTTATTATTTAGGCATCATAATTGCAATACTTTCTGTGATTGAGTTCTTGGTTTATGGCAAATTAGGAGCTTTATAAAAAGCTCAGTTCTTACAAAGTTGATTGAACGAGAATTTTATTTTCGCTCTCAGTCAGATAATACCTAAGACTTAATTAAACCGGATTAAAAGAAAGAAATTTCATATCAATGCAAGAAAGCTCTTATAATTGTCACAAAACTTTCAGACTTTAGAACAGGTTTTAAAAAAGAAAAAAAGAAAAAAATGGAGAAAAGGTTTAAACTAATTCTACCCAAATATTGTAGGCGGTTGCAGTAACATCACCGTTTGTGCCGTCCTCTGGCAAAATCATTTGGAATTGGGACAAAGTTCCATTATAGCTTGGATGACCGTCTGAATCTACCACTCCAGCAAATACTATGTAATTGCCATCAGTCAAAGCGAAAGTTTTCCAGTAATCAGTTGTTTCATTATCTTTCGTTAATGCATAATTCGCGTCAATTTCTCCTCCAGCAACAGTATTTGTCTCCAAAGTGTCATTATAAATGAAAGTTACATTGTAGTTATCAGCCCCAGTTCCGAGGAATGAATAATTCGACAGCATTTCGGTTTCATTTGCACCTCTTAATGAAATCCAGTTGATTGAATTCCCTTCTGATGCAAACACGATACTGCCGTTAGCTGCCCATTCAAACATTTTATCAGCGCTCAAACCAGAACCGCTCGCTAAAACAATTTTACCCGAAACATTACCAAACAGACCTGCCCATCTGTATGTGGACATTTGCGCATACAAATCAGCGTTTCTTATGGCGCCCGCATGAACATCCACGCTATCTGCGGTTCTTTCAACATAACTATTTTCACCATGGTCCATAATCTGAGCACCACCAGGGTCTGTTGTTGCAGAAACATAATATGATAATGAAATCAACACTGTTAACATCAAAAATGCCGCCACAAATTTCTTCATGTTTACACCTCCAGCAAAACTTTCAGTATATTTATTTGTATTCTGTTTTAATTTTAGTATACTTAGACCTATAAATATTTTTTGTGGTAACTCAGAAATGAGGAATATTCACTCACAAGAAGAATCAGAATATAAAAAAATCTAAAAAATTAAATAAAAAAATACAAAATTTCCTTAAATCAATTCCAGCCACAGATTGTAGGTAGTTGGCTCTCCATTCGTCAGAGTACCATCTTCTGGCAAAATCATCTGGAATTGAGACAAAGTTCCGTCATAACTGTTGTGACCTGCAGGTTCAACTAAACCTGCGAACACTACATTTGACCCATCACTTAATGCATAAGTCTTCCAATGATCTGAAGGCGTATCATCCATGGTTATAGCATAACTTACTGCATCAATTGAACCATCTGCAACCGTTTGGGTTGTCAATGTCTCATTATCAACAAAGGTGGCTGCATAACGGTCAGAGCCAGTTGCAAGATGGGTAAATTGCCCAGTTACATCACCTTCAGTTGCTGCGCTCAAGGAACCCCAAGACACTGAACCAGCAGTTGATGCAAACACCAAACTTGCATTTGCTGCCCATTCAAACATTTTATTAGCACTTGTGCCTGTGCCACTTGCTAAAATAATTGTACCTGTGGCATTACCGAATAAACCTGCCCATCTGTATGTGGACATCGCAGCAGTTAGGTCTGCATTTCTAATCTTTCCAGATGTTACATCAACACTCTGAGCTCCCTCTGGCGTATAAGTGTTTTCCCCATTGTCTGTAACTTGTGCCCCATCGGGTGTTGCCGCATATGCATAAGATGCTAAAAACAACACCATCGCAACCGCCATCAACACGCCTAAAAACCTTTTCTCCATTTTAAATCACCTCGATACCACAAGATACAAAATCCCAGAAAAACAAACTAATGGGGATTTTCGTATCCTTGTAAGTATGATTTATATCTTAAATTACAAATGCCCCTATAAATATTTTTTGTAGAAACTAAAAAATGATATATCCGAGAAACAAAAACAAAAGCCTTTGTTTTAGAATAAAAAATTAAGTTAAAATTTCGTTAGTGAAACTAAAAAATATACTGGAATCTTTTTAAGATCAACATTATTGTTAAATTCTTGCATCTCTTATAAAAAACTTGATTGTTTTAAAACTTCTGAAAAATAAAAAAATATATAAATGAGTATACTAATTAAATGTTGTTGTAAACCAATTTAGGATTTTTGAGGTGTTACTATGTCAAAAATGCAAAAAAAAGGAAGTTTTGTCGGGTGGTTCTTGCTAATCGTTGTTATTTTGTTTATTGCAGTTCCTCTAATTTCCGGGGTCATCGAAAGCAGAATGAAAGATAATGAGATTTTTGACAATGCTAAATCAAAGTGTTTGTCGCTTATGCCTGATGGTTATTATTTTGAAGATGTTTTTTGCAAAGAAATCAATTTTGGTCGCGGACAAGGTCATAGTATGCCTTTGATTTTCGTGCTTTTAACTTTTGTAGTCATCACCATATTAATGTATGCTCTGATTGAAGAAGTGCCACCATTCAAAAATCAGGTAAATCAGGGTAAAAAAGGTCCTGCTGCAGCATTTACTCTTTTAATTTCAGGGTTAATTTCATTCTTCACAGATGCAACAAAATATTTAACAATACTCCTGATATTTTCTGGTTCTCTCATTCTTTATACCGTAGTCGCTTTATTTTTAGTATTTATCTTTATAAGAATCATTACAAGGGGTCATAAAGAAGGATTAAAAATAACGAAGGAACATTATACCGGATTAGCGCAAAATAGAAAAGAAATTCGAAAAATGGAATTAGAGAATAAAAACATCTCTCAGGACATCAAACTTTCAAGGGAACTTATGGGTGAACTTAAAAAGATTAGCAATAATGATCTTGAAGAACTCAGACCGATTGAGAAACTTAAAAATATACTGCTTCATTTGGAAAAGATCATTACCAATGTTGGCATAATTCAAGACAGTAATGAAAAGAATATGGTTCTCCAGGAAATAAGAAGATACACCCCTGAATTAAAGAAAATAGTTCATCAAACGAAAAAAGAGTTCAATGATGAGAATCGTTATAAGAAACATCTCACAAGCATAGAAAAAATGTTGATGCAGGAAGTTAATGAAACAGAAAGTGAATTAAACAGCCTATCAAGGCTTGCGCAAAAAAACATAACTCAAAGCAAACGCTCTCAAAAAGAAAAGAGTAACCTGTCAAACGACCTCAAGATGATGAAAAGAAAAGGACAAGAAATTATCGAGACTTTTAATACAGAGTACATTCAAAGCAAACAAGCGCTTGGAAGAGAAATCACTCAGCAAAGGAATGAAGTGAATCGCATCTTAGATGAGATTGATAAATTGATAGATATGATATATCGCGGAGATATTCCAGGCCCAAATTTCATTAACAATGTAATCAGTCAAATAAATAATCTTGAGTCTCTGATCGAACACAGTGAGAAAATCTTAATTCCGGAACTGGAAGAATTGGACAAAAAAACTTCTAATAAACTTCAGGATTTAAAAGCTGTTCTTAATGATATGAAGGCGCTTATTGAGAAAATAGCATAAAAAACAAACAATAAATTTTTTATTTCTTTTATGCCATCACTTTATACATAAACTTTCCCACATTCTTTAAAATTTTCTTGCTGATTTTTGGTTCATACTTAAAAAGGTCAAATCCTTTTTTTAATAGAGATACAAGCCCTTTTTCCTTGACCTTCAAAGTTTCATACTTCTTAATAACTTTCTCGAGTTTCTTTTTTTCACTATTTAATCTTCGCAATGCCAAGCTCACATTCTTCGAATCCGAATTCAAACTTTTAATATCAACAATTTTCTCGTTTAAATAATCATGATAACCATAAAGTGGCTTCACCAGTTCGTCCAAATCAAATTTAATCACGAACCCAAGGTCGTTACCATAAACGCAATGGTTTTCCCTTAGCTCCCCATACATTTTATTGAACCTCTGGAAGTAATCAAACGTATCAGTAAATGCCTTAAGATAGTCTTTCTTAGACAAGAAATCATCCGGTTTTTTAAGGCCTTCAAAAGATCTGTAATCAGACAATAATTCTTGAGATAACACAATGAACTTGTGCAGTTTTCTCTCCAAGTTTATCAGTTTCTCATCATCTGTGTGCAAAGAAACAGCGTGAGTGAAAAAGGGGTATACCTTATATTCGGGAAACTTTACTGATAAATCAGCCACTTTTTCCTTATTATATTCTAAAGACAAATTGCCCAAACGATACGGCTCGCTAATCGAATAATTATCATATTTCCTTGGGAACATGATCTCCAATGAATTTATAAATTCGGTTAATTCTTGTGAAGTTTCCGGCAAATCTAAAACTGAATCTACAATTTTTTCCAGACTTAATTTTGTAGATAGTTTCATTATTTATCACCAAAAGGTAGTTATACTTTATTATTTATAAATGTTTCTAAAACTGTCAAATCAACTATAAAGCTTATCATCAAAATTCTAAAATTCTGCAGGTTTAAATCGTTTCGGCTTTAGAAAGGTTTTCGTTAGATGAAGAAACCAGAAAAGTTTCATAAAGCAAGTCGGCTATTGATTTTACGACCTTTTTCTTGTTCTTAAACGGCAAAGATAACAAATCAAGCCCTTTTGAGAGATTGTAAACCAAATGATATTTCTTTCTCTTGAAGCATTCGTATTTATTAATTATTTCCATTGTTTTTTTTCTCTCATAATAGAGATAATTAAAAGCGCGAGAAACAGGATTTGTAGGGTTTAAACCTTTTCCTTCCAAAGAAATCAGAGAATTCAACTCAGAAATCCTGTGATCCAGAAATCGTTGATAATTGGACACCTCTTTCAATATCGGTTCCAAATCAACCTTAACCAAAAATTTAGGGTCCTTGCCATAGATGCAGTGAGCTTCTCTCAAGTGATTGTATAACTTATTGAATCGCAACGAGAAATTGAACGAGTCTACAAATGAGTTGATATACTCCTTTTTTGATAAGAAGTCATTCGGTTTCTTAAGACCTTCAAAAGATTTGTAATCAGACAATAGCTCATAAGACAACACAAAAAATTCATGCAACTTTCGTTCTAAGTTTATCAATTTCTTATCATCGGTATGCAAAGAAACAGCGCGAGTGAAAAGGGGATATACCTTGTATTCAGGAAACTCAAAGTGCAAATCAGCCAACTTTAATGGTTCCTCAGAAAAATTAAAATTAGATAACTGATAAGACTTTAAAAAAATATATTGTCGTTGCTGAGCCGGGAATTTCAATCCAAGCTCATTAACCCGATCTACCAGTTTTATCGAGTCGTCTTTTAACTTCTGATATTCACTAACAATCTTCTCTAAAAATGAAAGTTTCAGCATTTTTATTTGACAAAAAATTTTACTACTCTTCTTGGTAAGGCATTACGATTGAATACATCAAATTTGCAAAAGGTTTCACGAGTTTCCTGTTTTCTAATTCAATTAAATCTATTCCCTCATTTAACTTTTGAGCATACCCCGTTTCCTGAAGCGATGAATAAAGATTAAGTATTTCGTTAACGAAATTGTTAATGTTAACATACTCTTTGTTTAATTTTTTAGGGTTATAGCTCTTTTCGCGTTCATCTTTCAAATCATTCATTTTCGTTGAAATTGAATGAAGCGACTGTTGGTATTCGACAACTCCTTGAACAAACTCTTCAAGATTAACTTTTGCTTCTAATTTAAAATCATCCTCAGTTTTTATCACGCCTTGCGATACGAGTTCATTATACTTTCCAAACGCTCTCAAATAAGTCTTAAAGGCATTGTTAAAAAGACGGACATATTCCGACCTGCTCAAAGGTTTAGATGGCGCATATAACTCTTCAAAGAATGTTAAAGAATCCACCACTTTATTATGATAACCGTAAAGCTCGTTGTAAACATCTTTAAGTTTTCTTGCTTTCGCGTACCCAGCAAGATTTTCAAGATTTTTGCTTATGGTGTAATTGGGTATTTTTGGTTCCAAGCTCAACATAGATTCTGTAAATTTCTTGGTAAAATAAGGTGCCTTAAAAGGCGTGCCCACTTCAAAAGTGTCATCACCCGAAACTGAAATCAAATCTCTACTGTTAACTGCATCTGCAAACTTTCCTGAAACCTTTGGAAGCAACAACAATTTATTAACCAGTTTATCTAAAGCCATATGTTCTTTCATTTTTTCACCCGTGAGTGATTAATAAGTAATACTATTTAAATTTTTTGTTAAACAACATAAACAACAAAATGTTTTTAAAGCTTGCAATGCGAAAAAAGCCTATGATTGGAACTAAGAAGCATCCCAACGCCTTAAAGATAACTTATTCGCCTGAATCAAAACAATCAAGCAAAGCGAACAATGCAAAAATCGGGGTTCCTTATTTTTATCGAAAAGCTCAAAGACTGCTTAAAAAAACGAGATTAACCAACCCAAAAAAACCGTACAGAAATTTCATCCTCGTTGGAAACGGCGGTTCTATAAATCCATTACTAACATTATACAATCCTTTCAAGAACTCAGATAAAAAAGTCTTTGTGTTAAACTCCGAAGACCCGTGGCTCATTAACAAAGCAATAAGATTGAACAAAAACAATACCCTGGTTATAGCCATATCAAAATCTGGAGAAACGAGCAGCGTAATCTTCAATTACCTTGCGTTGCATAAATTCGATTCATTGGCAATAACAGGCAACAAAAACAGCACTTTAGCGAAACTAGCAAAACAACGAAATGCAAAGATAATGTTATGCGATAATCTAATCTCGGGAAGATTCTCCGGATTCAGCGAATCCACATTGATTCCATTACATCTTTTAGGAATAAATGTAAAAGAAATCCTTAAAGGTGCCCTGAATGCTGATTTTTCAGAAGCTTTTAAACTGGCCAGATTCATCTATGAAAACGAAAAAAAGGGATTTACCGCGTTATACCTGCCGATATATTCCACGCAGTTAGAGCCATTGTTTTTAATGTTGTCTCAACTGCTCCACGAAACTTTTGGGAAAAACAAGAAGGGCATTACTGTTTACGGCGGTTTAGCCCCAGAAACCCAACATCACTGCAATCAACGATTCTTTGGAGGCAGAAAAGATTCTCAAGCTCTGATAATCTACGCTAAAAGCAACTTAAGCTTCAAACTTGATAATAACAAAATTCCAAAAATAAAATACAGCGGATACGAACTCAAAAGGGTTTCAGGTTTGGATTTCAACGAACTTGTCCATAAAGAGTTCCTCGGCACTGTTAAAACAGCCATTGCGAGGAAAATTCCTGTGGCTTATATAACCCTAAAAATAAACCATAAGAATGCCGGCGAACTTTTAATGTTCTTTTACCTAACAGCATATATCTCAGCAGTCTTGAGAAAAGTGAATCCCTTCGATCAGCCGGATGTTGAGTTAAGCAAACAGGAATCCTTAAAAGAAATTTTTGAATCCTCCAATTAAAAATGAGCGATAAAATCTGTAGAAGAATAAGGATATTTGGTTATGTTCAAGGCGTAGGTTTTAGATGGTTCGTATATAAAAATGCGAAAGAACTTGGACTGAAAGGATATGTGAAAAACTTGAATGACGGAAGCGTTCAGGCAGTTCTGTTTGGAAACAAAGAAATTGTCGAAAAGTTAATTGACCTCTGTTACAAAGGGCCGAGTTACGCTATTGTAAACCGAATTGATATTGAAGAATGCACTGACAAAGGTTTCAATGATTTCATGATAAAGCTTTAAATATACTTTATTTAAATATAAACTGAAAAACTGAATATTGGCTTTTCAAATTTAAAAGTCCTATAATTAAACACTAATTGATTATATCTCAGGTCAAATCTGTAATAATGCTTTTGAACATTACAAGGTTTCTTTTTAAGCTTCAATAAATCTTCTTTAAAGTTGTTAAAAGTAAAATGCTTTCCCAGCGAAGGATTAAGGTTGTTGTTATCCTCCACAAAAGTGATGCATTCAGAGAATAATTCTTCCCAATTTTCAAAGTTGTTGTTTTTTAAAAATTCGCAGAAATCCAAAGGAATGTCGTTATAATTTTTATAATGGTCCGAATAAAATTTATTTAAAGAATCTATCGGTGAAGACCTGAAGTTGTTGTCAGCATCCAGATTAATGTTTTTGAAAAAATTTGCGTTATCAAATAAAATAAAATAAGCATACATCACATAAAAAAAATTAATCACATCATCATCCACATCCGGCTTTAAGAAACAGACCTTTCCATCGTGCGTTTTTATAAGCGAATAATTCAAACGCAATTCATCATTCGGAGCCACTTCTTTCAGTCCATTTAAAAGACTCAGGGCTCCACCATTTTCGTTAGATGATTCTTTTTCTCCATTTTCTTCAAAAGCTTTTATATCATCTCTATAATTTAAAGGTATTTCTATCCCTGAAAATCTTTTAGAGTATTTGTCCAAATAAAGATTGTCTTCCAGAGGGTTAATTCCACACGCTTTAATTTCCATTATTCCCGTGTAGTTCAGATTTAATGCAAAAGAAAACGGTTCGGTACCGTTAAATGCAAAGAAAGCTTTAGTATAATCACCGTTAAAATCATCAAACCAAGATGGAAACGGCTTTTCATTGCGATCTAAGATATCTACCACCAGATTCTCTGCAGTGTTTTCTTTTTTAAACTCGCATGAGCAACTTCTGTCATTTGATTGTTCGCACATCATAAAATCATCAACGAAATCATAAAATGCTTTTTCATCTTGAGTTTCTAAATCAACAATTTCAAAGTTGCGTTTCTCAAAAGCATTACTCTTAAAGTTATTAACACAGTTTTCAATGTCTTCACTGCTGGAGCATTTTGTTTTCAGTTCATCAACCGCTTCTGTCAAGTTTTTGTAAATATCAAAATAAGCCAAACCTAAATCGACATTAACAATCGGTTCAATAAAAATGGTTGTGTTTTGGCCAACCGAAGAGACTTCTAAAGAGCCATAAGAACGCAACTCAAAATCTCCATTTTCTTGGTATTTCAATTCTGATTTTAAGTTGCAAATCTGCCCAAAATCTGAATTAAACATCGTATAGCGATCATTGTGCTTAATAAAAGGCGTAATGAAATTAGTAAGATTATGCCCACCTTTCAGACTTAAGATTAAAGAATTTTGATTTTCATCATAACCTACAATATAAAACTTGAAATCGTCAGGATTAAAATGAAAATATGGCGAGGCGGACACAGAAAATTCTGGAGAGTCGCAGAAATTGAGTTTCAAGAAGTCCTGAAATAAATTAGCAGGAACCTCTAAATCGGAAATGTTTGTAAAAATTGCCGGCACCTTGACCTTGTCAGCATTAATGTTAAAAATTAAAGTTCTATTTATTGCAATTGGAGTTAAAGGAATGCCTGTTAAAATCTCCTTGTCTGTATTAAAGTCATAGTTCACATCAAAAAATTCAAACGGGTACTCTTCATATCGTTTCTTTAAGTTTTTATTCAAAGATTCATTAAAAAAACTCTTAAATTTATCCAGAGTAAACCATTCTTTGTTTTTCTGCGTCCATAAGCTCTTGTTCCTGTAAACAAAACCGTCTGAAAGAATCGCTCCGGTCTTGGCAAGTTCAAAAGTCAAATTGTTTGCTTCAATTTTAACAGCATCATCCAAATAAAGTTTTAGTCTTTCGGAATCCGAAGAGAACCTTAAAAGTTTTGTTGAGATGTCCCAATCCAAACCGGACAAATCTTGACCATAAAAATTCACCACGATTATTGTCAACGCGATGATACCAAACACAGCAATTAAAACATTAAATGCCAATCCTTTCTTATTGTTTAATTTCATTTTAACATTTTTAATTTATTCGGAAATCATAACACCAACACGGATTGAACCGTTTGAACACGGAACAACCTGCGAAATAAAATAATAGTTGAGCTCAATATAAACCTCATTTGTCTTATAAGGTTCACTAGACTGATTTATTGGATAAAAAAACAGATTTAAAACTTTGAAATTTTTTAAAGAATTTTGAGTTTCATCAATTTGACCATAAGTTAAATTCATATTCTCAACAATAAAATCAAAAATATAACTGAACAAATCCTCTTTGCTTAATGTTACAAAATCAAGCCTGGAACGATTATAAAAATTGAACCCGTCAGAACCGTTGTAAGATAAACAAATTAGCTCGTTAGGAGTCAGGATGTGCTCAGCGGAATCCGTTCTTATGGTTAAATCAGTGTTCAAATTTAAGGTTTTCAACAACTCCAAATTCAGGAAAGATACAGGGCTGTTAACAAAAGAAGCATCAAACGATGAATCTCCCGAAGTGCAAGATTTTATTTGCAGAACGAGTATAAAAACTAACAAAGCTAGAACAAACAGAATCACTCCTGATATGTCAGCCAGCAAATCTACAAAAATCCCCTTTTTATTAAACTTTTTTAAAATCATTTTTATGGATAAATCATGTCAATTAAAAGCCGGGCATTTGTCCTTCCAGACAAGTTTTCGTAAATCACATTTTTTTCCACCGAATAACG
>CAYLQM010000012.1:0-27869 GCA_964386095.1 uncultured Methanosarcinales archaeon | reverse complement strand
AATACTATATTAAATTTAGAACGCAAACAAAACAAAGACCAAAAGTTTTTGTTGGAATTTCAAAAATACTATATTAAATTTAGAACACTTTTCAATTGCATCTTTCTTTGCCCAATAATTAATTTCAAAAATACTATATTAAATTAGAACCCGTTTTTGCGACAACAATTTATATTACAAAGAAACGAATTTCAAAAATACTATATTAAATTTAGAACTTAATCCGTGTTCCCTTGCCTTTTGGCACAGAATCCATTTCAAAAATACTATATTAAATTTAGAACCCTAAGAATTTCTGAGGAAACAAATTTAAAAGACCCTAAAAAACAATAAAAATTGGTTTTTCTTTTTAAATACTTTCAGTAAATCTAATTTTCATTTATAAATCTTATTTTAAAAAATGGATGTTTTTTAATACTTACACTGAAGATTCAGATTATATTATCTAAATTTGCCTTTTCTACACCGATAACTTCTCGTTTATATTTTGTTGTCCATAAATGGTAAACAACCACCGAATCTGAATCTAAATCAATGGTTTGTTTTATTCTTGAAATCAGTTCAAAATAATCAGAATCAGTAATATCTCCTTCAAAAACTGAATTTTGTATCCACGTGAGATATTCCCTGCAAATCTTAAGTACTTTCCCAACTCTTTTTTCACCAACGTCATATATTAAAATGATTCTCATTTTTACCAATAAATCTTGAAAGGCCTGTATTCCTTTTTTTCTAATAGAAACTTAATAAGCTTATAACATTCTAATCTGATCATATATCTGTAGGAAACCTTTCGGTTAAGACCTGGATATTTAATTACCGTTTTTAATTTATTATCATATTCTCTAATAAACTTCTTTCTACCATCATCATTTAAATAACAAAAATTCAACTCTTTGTCAAAATCATCAGGTTTAATAATCTGTTTATTAATTAATGTGAAAATAACTCTATCCACAATCAATGGTTTAAATATCTCACTTAAATCTAGATTTAAAGAGAATCTTCTTTCAAAAGGCTCATGTAAATAAGAAATCCTTGGGTCTAATGGCGTCTTTAATATTTCACTTAGAGTTGTGGAATATAATAAGGAATTTCCAAAACTAATCAAAGTATTTATATAATTATCTGGGGGTCGTCTGACTCTCTCAATAAACTTAAAATCTTTGTTTTTTATCACTTTATTAAATTGTTTGTAATATTTTTGCCTTTTTTTAGCCTCAAAGAGTAGGAGCCTTTCAATGGTTTTAATATTGTTCATCAAATCGTTATCTTTAGTCAACTGATCACCTTCATTCAAAAGATTATACTGCATAAGTGTTTTTCTCATATTGTGCAATGCTGCTCCTAAAAAATTCTTAGCTAAAGAGATTCTCACCTTTAAATTTAGATAGGCTTTAACCTGTTCAACAAGCAACTTTCCTGAGACATTCTTCTCTAAAGGATAAAAAGCACCAACATAATATCCGTAATGATTAAAAAAATAAATAGGGATTTTTAGTTTAGAAAGAAAATTCATTACTGCACTATTAAAGCTAACTTCAGAAAAGATGTATATTGTATTCACATCCTTAACAGGAATTCTAACAACGCCCTTAGAATTCTCAAAAATCAAAGAATTTTCTTTTCGTTTGAGAGATCCGCATTGTGTAATGTAAATGTCTTTCATTATGAGTCTACCCAACAATAATCAAAAAAAGAGCATTCTTTACAAAATTTCTTTTTTGTAAGTCTCTTAGGGATTCCTCCCTTTAATACGCTTTTTATTTCATTAATGACTTTATTTAAGGCTTTCTTTGAATTTTCATTAAATTCGACAACATATTCTTGATTATAAGTAAGATCTTTAATTAAACCTTTTAACGGAACGTTTTTCTCATAAAAATATTTAAGATACCACAAAACCTGAAATCTTGTTCCTTCTAAGTTTGAAGATGTTTTTTTGTATTCTACAAGGTATTCACCTTTAATATCGTCAATTTTTATTTTTTCAAAAACAAGCTCTTTCGAATTTTGTTCTTCGTGCATTATTTCTCCTACTCGGATAATATCGGATCTAAAATTAAGCGCATAATAGAAAAGGTAAGCCTGCCTTTTACAATGAAAAAAATTCTTAATAAGGGTTCCAGTGATATTCATTATGAAGCCTTTATATTATCATACTTTCGTTTTCTTTATTGAGATCTTGAAAAACCATTTTCTTAATTTTATCAATATCAAGATAATAAAATTCATCGCCTTTAACATCATATTTCTTAATTATTTTGTCTCTAAGATCCCTATTAATGATTCGATTGTCATCAATAATTTTTTTAGATATTAATGATTGGATTAATTCTTCTTCGGATTCTCTTCCATAATTAAAAAGTGTGATTTTAAACAAATCTAGGAATGAGTGAATCTTAGCGTAACAAGGTTTTAAAAGAAATTCCTTTTTTTCTTTTAATTCATGAATTAAAAGGAAGGCATTAGACAAAATAGGCATTACTTCCTTCTCATTATATCTCTCAAATAGTTTTAAGTTAACATTAAACTTTTTTTGCAAATTTATTAATGTTTCAAGGTATTCTATTTTTATTGGTCTTTCTAGATAAAGGTCAAATTGTTTTCTTGTTTTAATAACATCTATTGTACTGATTTTATCAAACTCTAATTGATTTATATAATCAATTTTACTTATTATTTCAGAGATATCTTTTTTAGATTTAACATATTCATTTAACTCCTCATAATAAAGTCTGAATTTTTTTTGATTAAGTATCTCTTCCATTTCTTCATAGATCTGTCTCTTACCTATATAGACTTTCTCAGTAATTTTAATTCTTGGATCGTCCCTATAAACCATATTGTAAAAATAATTGCCGTTTTCATTTTTCAGAGAAATTACTTTTAGAAAGGAATATTTTCTTTTAACTGGGTCTGATTCTCGATTGATTCTTCCAGCAACTTGCTCAATAGAATCTAATGGGCTATAATCTCTAAATCCACAATCAAAATCAAGGTCTACGCCAGCTTCAATTGATTGTGTGGACACTAAAATGATTTTTTCTTGCCTTTGTTTTACATAATTAATAATTTTTGTCCTATCAAAAGGTTGAGTCAAACTATTTAAGAGGAAGACAGAAACTTCTTTATTTACTTCATTTCTTAATTTCTCAAAGAAGAGAATTGATGAAGAAATCGTGTTAAGCACAACAAGAATTTTATCAAACTTGTTCAAAGAATCTATTACTTCAGGTAGCAAACTATCTATTTTCTTTGGATTATTCTTTTCTATTATTATTTCATTTCTCTGAAAATGGCTTAAAGTAAAATATTCTTCATAATTAGGAATTAAGTGCGGGATTTGCTTTTTAAGATAGATGTTTAAATCAGGTAATGTTGCACTCATGATTATAAAATACATATTATATTTTTTTGCTAACAAATCAACTAACTCATAAAACAAATCAAGATTCTCACTTGGCAAAGTTTGAACTTCATCAATTATAACTACAGAATTAACAAAAAAAGTTGTTTTATAACGATTATATTTCTTGTTTTTAAAGAAGGTATTGAAAAAATTAACACTGGATATAATGTTAATGGGGTAATTAAGTAAAGAAGTATCAAGAAAAAGATTAAACTCTTCTAAGAGACTTTCACTTTCATCAACGCTCATAGTATTCTCTGATGAATGAATCTTAGTGATGCTTTCATTGTCCAAAGATAAAGTTTCTTTAATAACCTCATAGTTTTGTTCTATGATATTAATATAAGGAAAAACCCAAAAAGCTTTATCTATACTTTTCTTAGCATTCAGTACATCTAGCATTAATTTAATAGCAATATTAGTTTTTCCTCCTCCTGTTGGAACATTTAACATAAACACCCTATTATCAGTTTCTTCTAATAATCTAGTTAATTCATTGCTTGCTTGAACTAACAAGTTCATCCTACATTCATTTAGATTAACGCATTCTGTGGGTTTTTTGAGATTCCAACCGTAAAACTTTCTATTGTATTCTTTCACTTTGAAGAAAGATTGATTAAGTTTATTTCTTAAGGAATTATCAATCTTTCTTATATTTAATTCAGAATCTTGTGTAAATTTTAATGTTGCAAAGAAGTCTGAAAGAACTAAATGGGAGTAAAACAACTTAATAAGAAAGAAAAGATCACTTTTTTCATTAAGCCGGTCTTTAATTTGTATTTTTAATTTCCACTTTTTTGTTGGTGGACTTAGTTTATTTCCATCAAAATAAGGATTTTTCATTGATTCTCTTAAAATCTCATCTTCAAATAATTTTTCAAAATCTTCAGTATAATTCTCCTTAGAAAAATATTCAAGGCTCATATGATGAAGACTTACTGTTTTAAAGATAGTCCAAAAAACAAAAGATTCAAAGTTATGCTCTTGAAACAATCCCGCATTTTTCAATAACAATAAATAATAAGAATATTTTGAATGCTGAGATTTTTCTTTATCTATCACAACATCATCTTTACAAGATTGCTGGAAATAGGGGTTTATTTTACCCAAATCATGATAAAAAACCGTTTCACAGAGAACCTTTTTAAGTTTAAGAGATAACTCATCTTTGGAGAAAATACTTTTGATTAGATTATCATAGAGGGATTCTAATCCCCTTTCATTATTAATTTTAAGAAAAATCTCTTTTACGAGCAATGAATGCTCATACAAACTCTCATTATGGTTTTGTTTTTTATGCTTTGACTGATGTTTTTTGAGATAATCAAGTAGATCTTTATCTTTGGATTCTATTTCTTTGAATATATTTACAAACCTCATCCTAAAAGACACAAACAATCTCTCCACTACTTAACTTAGAAAATTTGCTCATAAATTCATCTTTAATTTCGATTTTCTCAGTCGCATCTTTTAAGAACCCTACTTTAATACTTGTAGAAGTAAAATTTGTACTGTTATTCATTATGAAGCGATAAGTCATCCTATCTAAAATAATGCTATCAATCCCTCTTATGTTTTCTTTGATATAGTCTAAAGGAATTACTGATGAAACACTTACTTTATTTTCAGCTATGGGTGTTGTCTGTTCTAAACTAATAAACCTAACATTCGCAAAGAATTCATTTTTTCCTAGGTAAATATGGTAAAACGATTGATTGTTCCGTATTGCGTTTATAATTTTTTTATCAAGCTCATTATTTTCATTAACATGTATACCTATTATATAATCTGGGTTTAATATTACCTCTTCTTCCATATTAATGATTACTTTATCAGCATTATTAGGGTCATTATTTGCAAAACTATTTAGGCTATTATATTTAACCACTATTTTCTGATAGGGATAGTTTTTAGGGATAATAAATATCTCTTTATCCTTAAGCAATTCATAATACTCTGGAAGCCCTTCTTTCAATGATGAATAACCCTTTAAACCTATCAAAGCGCCTAATAATCCAAATAACGTCGTTTTTGGAATGATATTGAATGTTCTCTTAAGGTATCTTGGCGTGGTCAACGGGTCACTAAAATGAGCAAATTTACCGCTCAACTCAAAAACTAAGTATTTACCCATCACATCACCTCAACTTTTTTGCTCTTGATTTTGATAGATGCTTCATCTACGCCTTGGGTTCTTAGATATTCTTTTAACTTTGAGAAATCAACAATCCTCTTTTCTCCTTCGTTTCTAATACTTACAAAATCATTGAGGTTATTTAGGATTTTTCCATCTTTATTCTCAAACCATAATAAAGCTACGGTCTCTACACCAAATTTAGTAGTTGAGGTAATAAGGTCTACACTCTTAAGAAGAGCTTCTTTTAATAGTTGTAAATCTTGTTTAGTCATCCCAGTTCCAAGCTCACCAATGGCATTATTTTTATTCACAGAGATATCATAGACATAATACACTTCATCAGTTCTTGCTTCATTTCCAATTGTTGTTTGTACAGGTGACTTATCTGCGTAAGGTGAAAGTATATCGTTCATATAAGTTTGACTTTTGTTGTATTTATTTATTCCATAGCTTATTTGTACTGGTCCAGTCAAAGACACATTAGTATTCGCTGAGAATACAATACCAAATAGTCTTATATCGATAAACTCTTTTAACTTTTTTAAAATCTCTTCAGCTTTTGGAATCTCAGTTAATCCTGTTTTTTTCTTAAAATTCTCCTCCAGAGTAGAATAAACCAATTCCCCTTTATCATTCACATAACGATCCCTTCTCACAAACACTTTTTCATTTTTAAAAAGTGCAAGATATTCTCTAATACAATACTTTAATGCTTTATCAGTTGCAAAAATAGTGCCATCAGGTAAAGTCCTTGGCAAACCATCGAATCCTGCATTAAATAATGCATTCTTTGCTCTTACAATCAATACACCATTATAATTAGAATCAATCGTTTCATTCATTTTTTTCAACCTCCTTTGTTTTATAAAAAATGTTATCTGAATAAAAACCTATAAAAAAAGGAATAATATTATCGTCAAATTTGTTCTTTTCAAAATCATAACTCAAAACTTTTTGATTGATGATTTTCCATTTTTTTGAGTTAGTAAGATTATGCTTATAATGCAGAGTTAGATCAATAATTTTTCTCTTAAGGTCATCCATTGATTTTACACTTAATAGATAAGTACCTAATAAATCCAACTTCTCTTTCTTACTTTTAGATTTTTCCAACAAATAATAAAATACTTGTCCCATCAAATACGCAGCAATCGTATCATTTAATTCAATATTCTCATAATTATCAAATTGTTCTTCTAACTCCTTTATTGATTTGATTTCCATTTTAACACCTCCTGAAGGAGAATATAATAAATAATAAGTTAATATCCTTTTTGGATATGTAGTGTCTTGAGCAACTTTTTCTTTCAGTATCTTTGAAGAACACAAACTTTGTAACACTCTTTTTATTAACTTTTTAATTCCTTCCCTTTGGAACCAATAATTCTCTTTAAGCAACATATTAATTATTGGATCTTTAAATTCATAAAAGAGTAGTTTTAACAAAGGATCCTGCCCTTTTAGGTCGTTATTTGAAAATAAGTAGTACCTAATTAGTCCTTTCTTTAAGAAAGTATCCTCAAGAGCAAAGAAAAAGTACGATTTTGTAGAAGGATCTTCCTTTATTAATTTCTGTCTAATTTTGTTTTTTCCTTCTTTCTTTTCATAATAGTTAATGCTTAATTCCAAGGCTTCTAGATTAGTATCCAGTTTATATCTGAAATTAGGGATATACTCTAATACAAAATTGTTACTATCTTTTCCGTTAAGAACAAGAAGAATATAATCAAAAGGATTTTCATTATTCTTCTTGTAAATGTTCTTTAGTTTTTCTAATAGAGATATGTCTTGATTAAATGTGATCTCAAAAAAATCAGAATCCCTAACATTAAGAGGAATTGGAATAAATTTCTTTTTCAGGTCAAGAACTTTATCAAAAAATTGTTTCATTTTCTGATCGCATTCTTCACAGATAAAGATATTGGGTTGTGAGAAAACTTTCCCATAGAACTTATGAAAAAGCTGCTTATGTTTTCCCTGAGTTCCTTCAAAATTGCCTACACTGAGATTAACACCTGAAGTTATTCTTTTATTACAAATAAAACAAAAAGCATCAATTTCTGTTTTATTTGTTCTCTTTAAACGTTCACTGATATATCTTTTATATTCACCCAGATAATAATTGATATCTTGCGAAGGCAAAAGTATTAAAAGGAAATCATTGGGTTTAACCAAAATTTCGTGGTCAGAAGGAGGGAATACAATAGAACCTTGTTCATTAATAGCAAAACTTTCAAGGAATATTTTTTCAAGGATCCTAACAAGTTTCTCTTTAAGAGATTCATAGAAAGGGCTATTTTTTAATCCTGAATTAGCAGAAATGAAGTTCTCTAATTTTTTATTAATGGGTTTCGTTGGATTTCCATTTATGTAATTAGATATAGCTTTTATATATGTGTCAGTTAATTTAAAATGAATTGGGGAGAAAGTGCTCATACCATTCTGTCCACCAAAGCCTTTCCTATTGGGTTGATCTTTATACAAACCAATAAATTTCTGGCAGTCTAATAATAACGCATTTTCGCTAGTTATTCTTTCATCATGCATCCAATCATCATAAGTCTTCTTATCAACATCAATAATGTTATAATTATTATCTAGAAAAACAATGATAATGTTCGCTTTTTTGGGAGTATAAACTTTATTTTTATCGATTTCTAGGGCCTTTGAAGGTATGTTGACGAGAGCATCAATCACTTGTTCCACCTCTCAATTACAAATCCGGCCCCGTAGGTAGTCCTCTCCCCAAAACCTGCATCAAAACACGTTTGGAAAGCTTTTAGTTGAGTCTCATTAATGCCTTTAAAATGAAAGATCAATTTGCTTCCGATTATGTAAAATTTATCGTTTTTCTCCTTATTATAAAAATAAATAGGAAATGACGCCTCCGCTTTATGGGGATATGTTTCTATTATTACATTTTCAAAAAGTTGAAATTCCTCATCAAGTTTGCTTCCTCCTGAAAAAAAGTTATATTTCCTAATAAGATTCTTCCTCAAACAATCTAAGTACCGTGCATCTCCAAATTTTAAGGATTTAATAACTTCGTTTTCCTTTATCGTAATCTGAATGGGACTAATATTTTCAATAGAACTGTGTTTCTTCAGCGTAATAATTTTTATCTTCTTCTCAAGAACGGTAAATGATGCTTCGCCCAAGTTAACAAGCTTCTCCAGAGAAATCGAAAAAAATAATTTCTCAATTACTTCAGGAAGCGGACTTGTAATTACTACCTTATATGTTCCACCCTCTTTAATCAGACTGTTTTCTATTGGAAAAAGATTACCAAAACAAAAAACGCCATAAGATTTTTCTTCATGTAAATTAGGAAAGTGTGGAAGAAGCTGTTTATAAAGAAAGCCATGCATTGCTGTGTGGTACTTCTCTTCAAAGTTTTTCTGATTAATGGTTTTATTTGACCTTAAGCTTAAAATAAGCCTCATTTAATTAAGTAAATTTGGACGTTAAGTATTTATATTTTTCGCAACTCGGTGTCCGATGGTTGTTTCTCTCAAACCCACAAGAGACATCTATCAAGTTACTTAATATTCTATCTTACAAAACCCTCATCTATATTTACTCGAATAAACTCTTTATCAGTTTTCAAAGCTTCATTGTTATAATAAACCTTGCCGGCTTTTGCTTTTAGTTTAACTTTCTCAAATTCAGAGAAAGAGATTATTTCAACATTGAGTTTCTTGCCTTTAGTGCTCTCAGTATAAACTAAAGAACCTGGTTTGCTGTTTGGCGCTTCCAAGAGTTTAACAACTCCTGTTTTAGGGTTATCTGCTGCCAAGAGCATACCTTGACTTTCTATGCCTCTCAGTTTAGCAGGCTGCAAGTTTGAAACTACTACTATATGCTTGCCTAACAGCTCTTCTTTAGAAAAGTATTTTCTCAATCCTGCAACAAGCTGTCTTTCTTCGTTACCTAAATCAACCTTTAACACATAGAGCTTATCAGCGTTCGGGTGGTCTTCTGCAGACATTATCTCGCCAACTTTAAGATTTAAGGTTAAAAAATCGTCTTTGCTTTCAATTTCTTTATTTTCATCGTCACTTAGATTGACTTTCTTCTTTCCTGAGAATCTATTTTTTAATTCTTCAACCATTTTTTCATCAACCTTTTTGAAGAGTATCTTTTGGGGTTTAATTATATGATTCCCTGGAATTTGGGTGAAATTACCCAAAGAATCCCAGTGTTGTTTATCCAAATTAAGCATATCAAAGATATCGTCTGAAACTCCGGGCATGTATGGTTCTATAAGGATTGCTAAGTCCTTAATTAAATTCAGCAAGAAATAGATAACTGCGTCTGCCGAGTCCTTATCTTCTTTAATTAATCTCCAAGGCTCATTCTCCTGGAAAATCTGGTTTCCGATCTTTGAGACAAGCATGATTTGTTTTAATGCTTCTTTAATCTGTATTTTCTCAAGATTTTTGTCAGTTGAAGAATACAGCTTCTTAATCTCGTTAATCCTGCTTGAGTCAATAACATTCTTTATTTTTTCTTCATCAACATTTGGAGCTTTTGAGTCATAGAATCTGTTTACAAAACTTATTACCCTGTTAACAAGATTGCCCAAATTTGCAACTAATTCATTGTTCAATTTAGTCCCAAAATCAGCCCAGGAAAAAACAGTATCGGTTTTCTCAGGCCTGTTAACCATCAGATAATATCTCCATATGTCTGGTCTGAAACCTAAAGAAATAACATCATCGCCAAAAACGCCTACGCCCAAAGATTTGGAAAACTTAAGGTCTTCA
The DNA here is from genome assembly GCA_964386095.1 of uncultured Methanosarcinales archaeon. GTDB lineage: Archaea > Nanobdellota > Nanobdellia > Woesearchaeales > JASKKU01 > JASKKU01. Next base: position 17,554 of record CAYLQM010000012.1, on the reverse strand, counting down.
TAGTTCAGGTATTCATTTACAGAGAGTTTATCCAAAAGAGTGTAGTTATCTCGGGTTCCAATCAGATATGCCGGAAAAAGAATTGTGTGGAAAGGAATGTTGTCTTTTCCCATGAACTGAACCAAAGAGACTTCTTTATCATCAAACCACCACTCGCGCCAGTCATCCCTGTTTTGTTTAGTTATGCCGATGTAACCTATTGGAGCATCAAACCACGAATAGAAAACCTTGTTCTCAAACCCTTTAAACGGGACTTTTATTCCCCAATTCAAATCCCTTGTGATACACCTCTTCTGCAAACCTTTTTTCAACCAGTTCCAAGTCATTGTTCTTGCGTTCAATGTCCAATTCTTTTCCCGTTCTTTAACAAAAGATTCTATTTCACCTTGAAGTTTATCCAAGGAAAGGAATAAATGCTTGCTTTCAACGGCAACAGGGGTTTCATCACAGAAAGCACATCTTGGATTTTGAAGTTCACCCGGATTCAAAAGACTGCCACACTTTTCACATTGATCTCCTCTCGCTTTATCGTAACCGCAATAAGGACAAATACCTATTACAAATCTGTCGGGAAGAAACATCTTGCAATTATCGCAATACAGTTGAGTTAAAGTCCCCTCTTCAATAAAACCATTTTTATACAGCTTTTCAAAGATGTCTTTTGTAACCTCATGCGTTGCATTATCAGAGGTCCTGCCAAAACAATCAAAAGAGCATAAAAAGAAGTCGTAAATTTTCTTATGTAACTCAAAAAACCTGTCACAAATTTCTCTTGGGGTAACTTTTTCCTCTTTAGCTTTAAATTCAGTTGTAGTGCCATGTTCATCAGTTCCTAAAACACTGATAACTTCATATCCTTTCGACCTTAAATAACGGGCATAAACATCTGCTGAGATTATACAAATCAAAGTTCCCAAATGAGGAACGTTGTTAACATAAGGCAATGCGCTAGTAACCAAAAATTTCTTTTTTGTCATTTTTGCAGAATAAACTTGGCAGTTTTATAAAAATTTTTGCAATTTGACTCTTTTGTCTTTGGATTTAACTTATGCTTAATCATTAAATTCATCAATAAAAATTTTTCTTAACAACTCTTTATCTATATCCAAAGGCACTTTATCCAAATACTGCAATGTTTTGGAAAGAAAATGCCGTTCCATAAATCGATAGGATGTTGATTTATTTCGTTGATACCATTTTGAACTTCTTGTAGTGATTATCAAGTTTACAAACAAACCTGTAGAATAAAAAAGCGCTTTGTCATCAATCTTATAATCCGGATATGTGTTAATGATTTCCATCTCATCAGAAAAAGAGAGATTAAAGATAGGTTGACCCGCGAAGAACAAGTAGTCAAAGTACTTGGTCGAAAGCATTGCCTTCTCAAAGTCAATCAACAAGACTTCGTCATTAGAGACTATCACATTCCCTGAATGCAAATCTCCATGCGCAAACCATTCCGAAGCATGGGAAAGGTGTGTTGTGACTGGATACAGTTTATCTAAGATTATATCCAAAGAATCCTTGTTCGCCTTCTGGAAAGATTCCTCAATTACTTTTTCGTAGTTAGTTTTCTCTAAAACATTGGATAAGTTAATTAGGTTGCTCTTTTCGCTTAATTGAAGGTCTATATCCAAAAAGCAATCAAGGGTTTTGTAAAAATACTTGTTGAGACCAGCGTTATCAAATAAAGCTTTGTCTAAAGGCATTCCTGGCAGGATTTCCTGAACAAAATAATCTCTGCTATTGAGATTAAGAATACCTAAGGGCGTGGGCGTATTTTTTCTGAACAAATTTGAAAAAATGAGTTTTTCTATTGTGTATTCCTTTAATACCGAAGGATTCAACGTTTTGAGAATGAAAGAACCTGAATGATAATTCTTAAACCTCAATTCAAAAACCTCGTTCTTGGAACTTTCAATTTTAGCAAGGTTGTATTTATCAGAATCTTTAAGCAAGGTTTTCAACAGCTTTGAAGCGCTATCAAATTTTTTATCATAAAGATACAAATAAAACTTCAATAGGGAATTCTCATCAAATTTTGAAATGTTGTATTTATCATAAACATCCATAACATCTTCGCCGTTCATTAGGGAAAACAAGAAGTTTGTTGCTGATCTTATATCTTCGTTCTTTGATTTCTGTGCAAACAAAGATGATAAAGAGGGATAATAAGCCATTTTTTTAACAAGAGCTTTAGCTGAATTATCATAAGAAATTATGCTTAGCAATTTTATGCAGGATTCAATAAAACCGTCAAAATCGCTGTTTTTCGCGGATTTATAGGCGTTTTCGCATAGAATGCGTGGATTGTTGCGTGGTTCTTTTTTGTTTTTACTTCCATTTCCAAAAAGGAAGCCAAACATCTTTCTTTTCTTTTCGTCTCGAGTCAAATTCAAGACATAATCTAATGCCAAAATTTCGCCAGTGCAGAAAATTAAGTTAGTAACTATTTTCTTAATATCATCTAATTGGGGGTTAACAACATGAGGTAGTGTAGTTAAAATCGCTTGCGACAAAATTCCCAGCTCTCCCCCTAGTTCAATTAAATCTAATAGCCTAGCTTTCTTAGATTTTTGTTTTCGCAATTTATGTTGGGAAAAAGAATTCAAATTTAAAAAGATTATGTTTTGTCTTTACTAAAAAGTAGTTCCAATAAGATGCGGCAGCCGGGATTTGAACCCGGATAATTACCGTGGGAGGGTAATATCATAGCCATTAGACCACTGCCGCCTGATAATTTAAACAGCTGTTCAAATATATTTAAAATTTTTTCAAAATTGACATAATTAACTCCTTTTTTGAATATTGATTAACATATGGCACCATAGTTCTATTTAAAAATTTGCTGGAGTCATAAATAACAACATCATCTTTTAACAATCCAAGCTCCTCAACAAAATGACTTAAATTACGAATCGGAATAAAATCTATAACATTTGACAAGTAAACAACATCAAAATCTTTAGAAAAGAAGTCAAGAATATCCCCTTTCACGTAATTTACATCAAAAGTTTCATTGGAAAGATATTCGTAAATCCCATCCTGATACGAAAGAGCATCGATATACTCTTCAAAGAATAATGGATACAGCTGTTTTTTGCTTTCAACAATCTCTTCTAAATTTTTTTCCACAAAATCCTTGGTTCTCGGCAAGAATTTTGAGAAAATTGAAAAATCGTCTTCTTCATTTTTTGGGATGTAATAAAACAGAAGGTAGTTTAAACCGAGCGGGTCATTTTCGATGAATTCTTTTTTGGATTTAAAAACATCAAATTGTTTGTCATTCAAGTCTACGAGAACCAGCTCTTTAACCCGATGCAATCCCGTCAAGATTAATGATATATCTGCTCCGCCACATATCGCAAGCATTTTTAAATGTTGATACTTTTTTTCAAAAAACTCAGTTGATAAATACTCATTTGAGTGGAAGTACATCGTCAAAACCTTGAATCATTGTTTGTTTCATTTCCAAGATTTGTTTTAAAGTAAAAAAAATCTCTTTTTAAATTATTTTCCAAATATTGAGCGCGAAAAGCATAAAGTTTTATAAACCCGATTGTTGGGGGAATGTTGCATGAACTTTCAGAATTTTGAAACTTTACTGGAGAAGTTCAAGGAGATGATGATAAAGAATTGGACTTACGATCCGTGGACCAATCAGGAAACCTTAAATTCAGCAATAAAAAATTTGGAAGAGGAAATTGAAGAGTTTAAGGCAGAGTTAAACAACATTAATGCAGCGACCAATGAGTTGGGAGATATTCTCTGGGATGTTTTTAACTTGATGTACGTGTTTTCTAAAGAAAAAAATGTCCCCTTAGAAAAAGCATTCTCTGAAATCATAAATAAAATGTCCGCTAGGAAACCGTATGTATTTGAGGAACGATTTGTTTCCTTGGAAGAAGCGAGACGAATCTGGAAAGAAGTGAAAAATAAGGAGAGCAAAAATTAAATCGAAATTAGTCGTTCATTTTGGTGTCTGATTTAAGATGTAATTCTTTTAACTGTTGTTCACTTACTTTGCTTGGCGTGGATTCCAGAGGTCCAAACGCGTTTTTGTTCTTTGGGAAAGCTATAACTTCCCGGATACTGTCCGCTTGAGCAACTATTGCCACCAATCTGTCCAAACCCAAAGCTATACCGCCATGAGGCGGGCAACCGTATTTAAATGCCTCAATCATATGACCAAACTTAGCACTAATATCCTCATCGCTCAAACCAAGGATTGAAAAGATTGCTTTCTGCAATTCTGAATCATGAATTCTTATGCTTCCACTGGCAAGCTCAAAACCGTTTAATACCAAATCATATGACTGCGACATCACTTTATCGAGTTTGTTCGTCCATTCTTTCCTCTTCGCTGAGTCTTTAAGAATGTCCACAAAATCTTGCGAAGGCATGGTAAATGGATGATGCTCTGAAACGAACCTCTGCTCTTCTTCGCTCCATGAAAACAATGGGAAATCAACAACCCATAAGAACTTAAAACCTTCTTCAATAAACTTATGTTTTTCATACGCTTTTTTCAGTTCAGGTGTTTCTTTCACCAACTCAAATAATGCCAATCTGAGCTGACCTAAGGATTCGCAAGCAGTTTTCCATTTATCCGCAACAAAGAACAATACATCGCCTCTATCAACAGGAATCTTTTCTTTCAAATCATCGCTAATTTCATTCCAGAATTTAGACAAACTCCCCGAGACTTCATTATCATACTTCAGGTAAGCCAGTCCTTTTGCCCCTTTCTTTTTAACTAATTCTTCAAGTTTCTTTATTTGTTTGTTTGAAAGTCTCGCAAACTTGAAGTTGATGCATTTAACAACGCCGCCTGAATTAATTTCATCAACAAAAACCCTGAAAGAACTTTTCTTGAACACATCAGTAACATCAGTTATTTGTAATCCAAATCTTAAATCTGGTTTATCTGTTCCGAATCGCTCAAGTGCTTCCTTACAACTAAGTCTTAAAAACGGAGTTTTTAATTTAATGCCAAGCTTAGCAAATACGTAAATCATAAGCTCTTCAAACAAGCTTAAAACGTTGTCCTGATTTACAAAGCTCATCTCTAAATCCAACTGAGTGAACTCCGGCTGTCTATCAGCCCTTAAGTCTTCGTCTCTAAAACATCTTGCGATTTGAAAATACCTATCTAAACCCGCAATCATAAGCAACTGCTTATACTGCTGCGGCGATTGGGGCAAGGCATAAAACTTTCCAGGAAATTTCCTGCTCGGAACTAAATAATCCCTCGCACCCTCGGGGGTTGACTTAGACAAAATTGGAGTTTCAATCTCTAAAAATGCTTTGTCATTAAGAAAATCCCGTATATATTTTACAATTTTATGCCTTAAAATGATGTTTTTCTGCATGATGTTTCTTCTTAGGTCTAAGTATCTGTACTTTAATCTGACATCATCGCTGCTCGTGGTCTCTTCGCTTAAATCCAAAGGTATTTTATGAGCTTTGCTTAAAATAGAAATTTTCTTTGCGTGAACCTCGATATCACCGGTTGGGAGGTTCGGATTCTTTGAGGTTCTTTCTTTAACTGTACCTATTACAGAAATCACACTTTCTTTTGTAATCTCTCTAAAAAAAGAGTCGTTTGTAACAATTTGGGTTACTCCGTATCTGTCCCTCAAGTCTATAAAAACAACTCCGCCATGCGTTCTAACACTCTTAACCCAACCAATCAATTTAACTTCTTGGCCGACATTAATCAAGCGAAGCTCCCCACAAGTGTGGGTTCTATAACTTGTTTTCATAATAACACCTTTTCGCAAACTTTCCCTAAGAAAAATCGAAACATTAAAAATTTTACCTTTATTTATTACACTCTGATTTCAAAAGATTGATTTTTCATAAGACTGATAATGCAGAATTTTAAAAACATAAAGGATTGAATAACCTAAAAAAGATAGACGCTAGGAAGAGTAGTATCCTCTCATAATTTTCAACTTAAACAAGTCTATGAGAATTACCCCGATTACGGTTAAAATCAGAATAAAACCCAATTCCCTTAATCCAAACAGAGTAACCTCAAAAATGCGGTTTAGTGGCGTAACATAAAGCAAAAATGTCAGGATTAGAGAAATAAATATTGCTCCAGTTAAGAATTTGTTCTCTTTCGTGTTAATCTTAAAGAAAGGTTTCCTAAAAGATCTAAAACTAAGCGCAAATGCAAGTTCCAACAAGATTAACAAAAACAGCGAGGTTCCCCTTGACAACAACAGATTCTGATTGGTGGACGAGTAGGTATGATAATACAAACCAAATACAAGAATTGTCATTATTATGCCCGCCGTTATGGTTAATTTTTTCAGGGATTTCGTAAACAACCCCTGGCCTTTTCTCGGTTTCCATGAAAGAATATCTCTTGAAGCTCTATTTGAAGCCAAAGCAATCGCTGGCAAGTCATCTGTGACAAGGTTCATAAATAAAATCTGCAAAGCAATTAAAGCCGTCGGCACGCTTAAAAGGATTGAGAGAAAGATAATCATAATCTCTGCTATATTGCACGCAAACTGATAGGAGGTAAATTTTTGAAGGTTTTCAAAGATTCGCCGGCCTTCCTTGATTGCTGCAATTATTGTTGAAAAACTATCATCTTTAAGTATTATATCGCTCGCATCTTTTGCGACTTCTGTTCCAGAACCCACGGCTATACCAACATCTGCCCGTTTCAAGGCAGGAGCATCATTCACACCGTCACCGGTCATTGCTATAACATGACCTTTCTTTTTGAGGGCATTAATTATTCTTAGTTTATGCTCAGGCCTGGCTCTTGCGCAAATCCTAATGTTTTCAGCCATTGACTCCAATTCATCATCAGATAGGGAATCTATCTCCTTTCCTGTAATGATTAATGAATCCGCACTGTCACCAGATATTAACCCGACCTCTCGGGCAATCGCTTCTGCAGTATTCTTATGGTCGCCTGTGATCATCATAACTTTTATGCCAGCTTTCTTTGCCACATTAATAGCTTTAGGAACCTCTTCCCGCGGCGCATCTTTTAGAGCAACAAAACCAAGAAAGATTAAATCTGAAACAACAGTTTCATCAAAAGGTTCATTCGGACTAAGCTTTTTAGCAGCCACGACCAAAATTCTGTAACCTGTTCTTGATAGTTTATGAATCATCTCCTCAACAGTTTGTTTATAATGCTTTGTTAAAGAAACAATGTGAGAATCATGAATGCGTTTAGTTGATTTCTGCAAGACAATTTCTGGAGCCCCTTTTACGAAAAGTGTCCTCTCTAAAGCAATCCCTTTCAAACCATCGTCAAGGGCTGAAAGTTTGTTGTGAAGTACAGAAGAAAACGGAAAATTGTGTAGTGTAACCATATATTTTTTATCAGAAGAAAAAGGAATCTCCTCAATCTTTGGATATCTCAAGTCTAAATCTAATTTATTAATATTAAGTTTCTCTGCAAGAACCAAAAGACTGCCTTCAGTTGTGGAACCTATCACTTCAAAGAACATGTCGTTTCTACCCTGCCCGAATCGGCTTTCTGTAACATCTTTAAGTTCACTGTTATTGCACAAGACTAAAGCATCAATCAGGAGTTCAACTTCATTTGAGTCAATTCTTCGATTATCTCTTTTTACATCCCCAATGGTATTGTAACCAACACCGCTAACATCATACATTTTATTGTTAAAGAAAAACTTTTGTACAGTTAACTCATTTTTTGTCAAAGTGCCAGTTTTATCTGTACATATAAACGAGACCTTTCCAACAGCTTCTAAAGAATCCATTCTGTTAACTAACGCGTTTTTCTTACTCATCTCCTTGACTCCCAAAGCCAATGTTATGGTTACAACCACTGGTAGACCTTCAGGGATTCCTGACACCAACATGGCCAAAGAAATTGTCAACCCTTCAAAGAACAATCCCGTTGTAAAGAATTCTTTAAAAGATCCTAAAACTGCCAAGTTCCTAATAAAAAACAAGAAAAATGTTAGCAGAACCATAAACATTGCAAATAAAGTAAATCTTTCAAGCGGTTTTTCAACAAGATTAACTCCTTCATTGCTTTGCTCTTTCATCAATTTAGCAATTCTGCCAAATTCTGTATTCTTTCCTGTGTGGGTTACTTTAAAATAGCCGTTTCCTTCTACAACACTTGTGGACATATAAACCTTGTTCTCTTCAGACAATTCATCCAAAAACTCAACAAAAAGTTCAGGAGAATTAATTACTCTGGCTTCAAGTTTCTCTATTTCAAATGGCTCCTTCAATACTGGTTCGGATTCGCCAGTTATCGTTGATTCTGCAATTTTTAGTTCTCTGCTCTCAACGACAAAACCATCGGCAGGAACAATGTCACCAGTGCTCAAATAAACAAGGTCGCCAGGAACAAGATCCCTGCTCGGCACAACCTCTTTTTTTCCATTTCGGATAACAACGCACTTTGGCACAATTAGTTTTCTTAATGCTTTCATTTCTTTATTTGCGCGATATTCATTAATGAAACCGAGAAGAATAACAATTATCAAAATAATAAAAACTACAACTGCGTGCAATATTTTACCTAAAAACAAAGACAGAATAATAACTGCAAGAAGGATATAAACCATAATATTCTTGAATTGCCTAAGAAAAATAGTTAGACCTGTAAGATTCCTGCCTTTAGGGATTTCATTATGACCATACTTTTTCCTTAAATTGTCAACCTGGGCTGAAGATAGACCTATAAAAGACATAAGTGTGAAAAATCATATCTCAATTAAAAGGATTTTTTATCATTTCAGAATAACAATAACAACGCAAAAAACAACAGAAATAAAAACAAACAGAATACAAAAAATATAAAAACAAAAACAGGAAAATACTTAAAATTGTGGAGTGCAATTAAAACGAATAAAAATGATCGCTCGCGCTAAAGAGTCCAAAGAAATTAAAAGAAAATCAAAACTGAAATACTTTTTAAGGCACTTGTTTAAAGCATATTTGGATATAAAAGTTAGAGAAGAAATGCTTTTTAAAATTAAGGAAGAAATAAAGGGGCTTGAACGAAGGTTAATCAAAATTAAGGAAAATCCAAATGCAAATCTGGAAAAAATTAGAGAACTTAAGAAAAAGATTAACTTTTTAAAAAATAGAATAAAAGAAATTGAAAAATGAATTGCAAAAATCGATTAATAAATAGAAGCTTTGTTGCATTATTGGGATTTATAGTGCTTGTTTCAATTGTAACCTCCAGTTGCACATTTAATATCAATATCAAAAACCCGAATACAAGAATAAATAATACAATAATGAATAATTCTGTTGAGAATGTTGAGGAAAATACAAGTTTAATCGAATGCAACTCTAACGAGGATTGCGTCCATGCTCCTGTCTGCTGTCACAGGGGTGCTGCCATGTGCATTCCAAAGTACAAAGTTAATGAAGATTCTTTAAATCAATGTCACAGCGTAATGTGCACAATGGAATGTAGAGAGTGTACTACCTGCAGTTGCGTTAATCATAAATGCGTAACTAAACAAAACAAGGGAACTTGTTGCTAAAAAGGTTTAAAATTAAAGCTAAGCCAATCGGGAAGAAAACAAAAAATTTTTATATGCCCTTCTAACTCTGATGATTCTATTAAGCTTATGAGCCCGTAGCTTAGTCTGGTTAGAGCGCTGGTCTTATATGTCCTGTGCTCGCGCAACGCACTACTAAGAAAACCAGAGGTCTGGGGTTCAAATCCCCACGGGCTCAGATTTGTTAATTTTTCATGCATAAAAAAATAATAGGAATAAAAAATAATAGAAAGGATTTGAAAATTCGCTTAATTTAGCTGGATATTGCAAAATTGACTGGGATAAATGCGAAATTCTGCAAAAAATTTAAAAAGGGCGGATACTCTTAAAATATAGCTTTTGGATAAAAGAAGGTGAAATTCATGTTAAAGATGCACAGAATTACAACCACATATGATATGAAGGTTTTTACTGATGAAGGAGATTATTTTGGAGAAGTTGAAGATTGCCTGATAAATGACAATAAGATTAGTTCATGGCGAATTAAAGCTACCCGAAATTCATACCTAAGCAGAATCTTGGGAAATGCAAAAGGAGTAATTGTGCCGCATCAGTTAGTCAAAGCTATAGGAGATATTGTAATTATCTCTAGTGCCGCAGTGCCTTCGCACAATCCAAGAGAAGAAGACGAGTTCTGAAATAATTCATTTTTAGTTTCTGAAAGATTTTTGTTGTTTTTAAAATAAGTTTATTAAATGCATAAAGTTTAAATAACTTCTTTGATTTTTCCAAAAGAATAATGAAAAAAGATCAGACTGAAAATTGCAAATCCAAGAAACACGACAAACTCAGCTTTAAGCTTAGGGGGAATACCTTCTTCATAGAATATGAGGGGGAACCAAAATTAAGCATAATTAGGGAAATCCGAAAGCTTGTTGATTCTATTATTGCCGAATCTGAAATAAGCGAATCGTTAATTGACGAAGAGGAAGAACTCAATTATTCTCTAATGGAAGTTAGCCCCGATCTCAAGAAAAACAATGAATTTAGAAAGCTGATAAAGGATTTGCTTTATTCTGAAGAGCAGCATTTAATTCGAAAAATTTCAATAAACAATGTAATAACCATCAAGGTTGATAAAGAGAAGAAGGTCATAAAAACAAATCTTAACGAAAGTGAATGGAACAAACAGATAAATGAACTCTTCTCGGAAATTGAACTTGAAAACTTAAGTCATTGCATAGTTCATATTATAACATCCTTAAATCAGAATGAAATTGATTTTCTACTTGATGCAGTTAAAAGGCACATTTTTTTTAAACCTGTAAAGGTTTTCACAACAAAAAAAGACAATCTCGCCAAGACGACTATGGAATGCATATTATTTGGAAACAAGATATTAAAAGAACCAGAAAATGAGTAAGACTCTGAGCATAGGAGCAGAAGCTGTACTGCTGCTTGATGAAAAAAAAAACGTTGTTCTAAAAAGGCGCATAAAAAAAAATTATCGAATTCAAGAAATCGATAACAAGTTAAGGAAATTCCGAACAAAACGCGAATTCAAACTATTGAATAAATGTCTCGAAATAGGGATTGATGCTCCTAAACCTATTGATGTTAATCTAAACGAATACATGATTGCAATGGGATACATTCGCGGTAAAAAGTTAAGGGATGTGGTCAATAAAGACAATTATGAACTTTTCTCCAAGATAATCGGACACATTATTGAAAAACTACACATGCAAGGCATAATTCATCACGATTTGACAACTTCGAATTTGTTGTGGGACGGAAAAAAGCTTTATCTTATAGACTTTGGATTGTCTTTTTATTCGCACAAGATTGAGGATAAAGCCGTGGATTTGCATTTATTAAAGAGAGCCCTTGAATCCAAACATCCAGAATTCTGTGAGGAGTTCTTTACAGAAATTCTTAAGCATTATAATCCAACTGAAAAAGGGAAAATCATAAAAAGATTAAAAAATATTGAGTTAAGAGGCAGATACAATACAAGAAAACATAAAATGTCGATAAAAGGTGCTTAAAATGAAAGCTTTAATAATGAGCGATACGCACGATAATACCAAGATTGTGGATAAAATCGCCAAAATTTTCAAAGAAAAGAAGGTTTTTTCATTCATACATTGTGGCGATGTAACAGGTCCTAAGATGGTTCGGGCTCTGAAAGAAGCGGGTTTAACTAATGGTTTCTTTGTTCAGGGAAACATGGACGAAGCCAACCTAAAAGAATTAAAAGAGGCAATAAACGAATCAGGATTTGATTTTTTAGGAGAAAACAGCGAAATGAAGTTAGGCGATACAGAAAAAAATGATGTAATTTTAATTTATATAACTCATGGAAATAATGAAAATTCTTTAATGAAAGCAATTGAGTCTGGCAAATTCGATTTTGTAGTCTATGGGCATACGCATAAAAAAAGCGTAAAAACCGAAGGCAAAACCTGCATCATCAATGTCGGTGCTTTATGTGAAGACGTTTCAAAAGAAGAAAGAGGAGTTTTTATTATAGACACTTCAACGAAAAAAGCTGAATTCGTGCCGATTTAAAGTTTTTATTCATATTGATTTAGGGGATCTTATGAGAAAAGTTCTTCAATTTAACTTTTGAATAATCAGTCATCTTCTTAACAAAAAACTTTGCGAAGAGAGTTGAAAATAATTGGCTTATCACAACAAAAGCGATTAGCAGGTTAGTCACTTTCTCAGGAAAATAATTTGACAAAGCGATTGTTAGGATAATCACAACCGTCACAACACCTTTCGGACAAAGAAAAGTGATAAAAGCCTTTTCTAGTTTCGAATAAGTAGAACCTTTTAAAGCCAACCTAACTGCGAACCAACGAGACAACAAATAAACCGAGAATAATATAATCAAATCAAGCAAAAAACTCAGGTTTATGCAACCAAGATTAAACAAAAAACCTATGACGACGAAAACAAAGATTTCCAGAATTTCTGACAAAACTCGAGAGTACTGTGAAAGCACAAACTTGTTTTTCAGAGAAACTGAGCCGTAAAAAAGTCCCAGCGTTGTTACCGCAAATACACCGTTTCCAGATAAAAATTCTGCCAAACCATACGATAAAAGAGCTGCAGTCATAAGAGCCAGGGGCGATAAGTTACTGGAATAGCTTTTCCTCATAAACTTAAAGAAAATCAATCCCACAACAAAGCCTGCACCTATGCCCGTAACAATCTGCGACAAGAAAGATGTGAAAAAGTTTGTTAATAACTCTCCTGTAGCGATTTTAAATTTAATAAAATCAAAAAACAAGATTGGCAACACAACAGTGATTGGTGAATTGATTATCGATTCAACAAAGAGCAATTTTAACGACTTGTTCTTTATATTTGGCAGAAATTGAGCAACTGCTGACGGGTCTGTACCAACAAGACTGCTTGCAAAGATTAATGAAAGCACTATATCCAGATTAAGTAGAAAATGCGCAATAAAAGTAACCGCTATTAAAGTAAATATTACTGAAGATAATGTAATTAATCCTGCTTCAGCAGATAACGAATCAAAATCTTTAACCCTAAATCGAGAAGTGTAAGCAAAAACGATCAGAATTAATGCAATTGTGCTTATGATTGAAATTAAAGCCAAATCATCAAAAGCAGTCCAGCGTTCACTAAAGATTGGAAGATTTGATAAGAAGATTCCAACTAAAATTAAGAGAAGCATGTTAGGTATTTGGATTTTGTTAGATAAAATTGAAGAGAGCAATCCCAGAAAAAAAATGCTCCCGATTGCTAACAGTACAAACAAAGGTTCCATTCTTTCCCAACCCTGAAAAATCAATTTTTTTATTTTTTACGGAGGATGAATCACGCTTTATCCAAGATAATTACTTTACAAACGCCGTCACAAAGCTGCTTGAATCGTTCCGCGTCACTCCTTGACCCGACAATGGTTCCATAATGCATAGGCATCGCATACTTTGGTCTTATTTTCCTGCACAAGTGAGCAGCTTCTTCAGCGGTCATCACATAAGTCCCGCTAACAGGCACCATAAGAACATCCAAGTTTTGCAAATCTAAAAATTCTGGGATCACATCTGAATCTCCTGTGTGAAAAACAGTAATTTCATTATTAAATGTCAACTTATAACTCACCCATTTTTTTTCTTTTGGATGAAACGGTTTATTTATGTTGTAAGCTGGAAAAGTTTCTATTTTGAGGTGATCGTTTATGTGGAAGAATAAACCTGGTTCAACAACATGAATGTTGCCTTTGAGACTTACATCTTTGGGCGCATAAATCCTTGTTTTTTCAGTTCTTATTTTTTCAATATCCTGCGGGCTGAAATGGTCGTAATGCGAATGGGTTATTAAAATTGCATTCGCGTCTGATGCATTTTCAACATCAATCCTGAATGGGTCAATGTAAATTTTCCGATTGGATTTCTTGTTGCTAATTCTAAAAGAGGCATGACCTAACCATTCAATAATTACATCATCTAATTCGAATTTATTCATGCATTTCACCTCATTTTGTATTTGAATATGATTTCCTGGATTTTGCTCAGGTTCCACTTGACAGAATCAATCTTGTTACGCAAAGAACCTGAATAATTTGTGAAGTGTAATAATTGATAATAAATTTTCTTAACAACTTCTTCTATTTCAAAAAGCTCCCTGTTCTTATCTTTTATTGAAAGCTTAACTGAAACCCTCACCAATTCCCCTGGAACGTCACATAATCCTTTTATGTAATCTTCATGATTAATTAGGGTTTCAAGTTCTAATTTGATATAATCATCTCTCTTAAAAACATCTGACAAAATGTTATAAAGAATATAAGCTTCAGTAAATTCTTGTACTGCCTCAGACAATGCTCCAATATTTGCCAAAGTTGAATGTGGGTAGCGAGCGTATGTTTTTTTAATCAATTCAAAACTTGAGATTATAAGTTCTTTTGCTTTCTTGAACTGTGAATCATTCAATAGAAATATTGCCTTTTTTGAATCTTTTAAAATAATCCTTGATTTTTTTATTGCAAACTCTCTAATCGAATCATAATTTACAATTTCTTTTTTAAATTGATTGAGCAGTGACAGCAATTCTTTGGTAAAGGACATAAATTCCTAATCTCTTTTTAGTGTTTAAAAAGATTTCTATAAACCTTAGACCCCACAAGTCCACAAGAATCAACTCAAATAAAGCATTTAAAAACTTAAATTAAACAAAATGGGAAATGGAATTACTCTTCGAATTTTTCGCCAGAATTTAAAATCTGTTGATAAATCAGCAAGTCTTCTGTTGTTAACTTCTCGCCTTTTGACATCTTTTCAAGGACCTCTTTTTTACGTTTCTTAAGCTCATCGTTTTTCTCCTTCTCTACATTCTTATTTTTGATTTCCTTTATACTGTTGAGCTTATCAGACAGAGCGCTTGCTTCTTTCAGTTTTTGTTTTAAGATCTCATTTTTCTCAAGGAACCCTTTTTTCTTCTCGAAAGCTAAATCTGACAATTCTTTTTCTTTTTCCTTAAGAGTTTCAATTTCTTTTGCCAGTGCAATAATCTGTTCGTGCAGTTCCTTTGTTTTCTTGGCATTCTCTTGGATTTTGTAATGATAATTATCAGCTTCCCGTTTTATTTCCTTAATATGCTTCTTTAAATCTATGATTGAGAAATAATCTTTGGCCTGCTCACGAATCTCTGCAAGTTTTGCATTTAAATCCCTAATCACTTTTCGTATCTGAGTTTCCTTATCCAAAGAAAAAACTTCAGTCTCTAACTTGAATTCAAGCTTCTTAATTTTTTTCTCAATCAATCTTGGGTTATGTTTAAAATCGACATTAAAAGAATTAGCATTTTTCCTCAGTTCTTTGAGTTTTTCTGTGAGCTCCTTGATTTCTTTGTTTAATGGATCCCTTTTCTTCTTTAGTTCTTTAATCTCATCGTTAAGGGCATCTCTTTCCCGTTTAAGTTGCCGGATCTTTGCGAAAGATTCCTTAATCTTATTAGAAATTTCGGATTTTTGGTTAAACAACTCTTCTTTTTCATTATTGAGAGTAGCTACAACTCTCTTCAATTCAACGACTTCTTTTCTAAGATTCTTTATTTGATTAATAAGTTCGCTCGCCACCATTATCACTTATCAAATCCCTCTTGAAAGCAAAACAATCCAAAATAAAAGTTAAAAATAAAAAATTAAACAAATCTTAGCGCCTTAGCCAAATAATGCGCCCAAACCAGCAGCTGCTTCTTCTTCAGTCTTTTCTTCTTTCTTTTCTTCCTCCTTAGCTTCCTCTTTCTTTTCTTCGGTCGCGGGG
This sequence comes from uncultured Methanosarcinales archaeon, assembly GCA_964386095.1. Classification (GTDB taxonomy): domain Archaea; phylum Nanobdellota; class Nanobdellia; order Woesearchaeales; family JASKKU01; genus JASKKU01. The sequence goes on along the minus strand of CAYLQM010000012.1, from coordinate 1,779 downwards.
ACTGCTCCACTAGTTGCAGGAGCTGCTGCGGCTACTTGCATCACGCTTGCCTCTTTAATTGCTTCATCAATATTAACATTCTCAAGTGCTGCAAGCAATGCCTTAATTCTTGCATCCTCAGGCTTAACTCCTGCGGCTTCAAGGACCTTCTTCATATTTTCTTCGTTAATTTCCTTACCTGCTTTATGTAAAAGCAACGCAGTATAGATATATTCCATTTTCAACCCTCCAGTAATGCTTTAAGTACGTCTGATTTCCTTTGAGCAAGGATTATCAAGTCTTTAATTAACGCATCTGCAAAAATCTCCTGGGATAATATGAGATTTCTTGCACCCCCTTGCGCATTTATGATAATCTGTTTTATAGTTTCTTCTGTTGGATAAGCAACACCAATTGATAAAGCTACTGAATCCCTTACCGCACTGACAAAATCAGCATAATACTTGCTCTCATCAACATATAAGGTTTTACTATCAAACACGATTCCATCTTCATAAACTGCCCTTAAATCCAAACCTATTTCCATAGGTTCAATGCCTAATCTGGTCAGCACTGATGCGACATTCTCTGAGATGACTTCGCCCTCTTTAACAACAACCTTATCCTTCTTGATTACAACCTTTCCTTTCTCAACTCCCGCTACCAACCCGATTGAACTTAATTCGCTGATAATTGGACCGGGTGCAAAAGGAGTAGGACCTGCATTTACAGAAACGTCTTTTGGAGCAATCTGGCCTGCCTTAGCCGGAGCTGGAGATTTATTTTCCTCCAAAATCTTTGCAAGTCTGAAAGGATTTTCATCTGTTAGGATTAAGCCAATCATCCCATCAAAGTAATTCTCCAATTCTTGTATGTTCTCTTTCCCGCTTTGATTAAGGGCCAGCTTAATCAATCTTTTTTTAGCAACCTTGATTGTAGCAATGCCTTTAAGCTTTGCTCTCATTCGGTTGAATTGAAGGGCTGGCAAGTTGTCTAATCGGACTATGCCGATAGCCCTTCTCCTTTTTATTTCATCACTCAATTCTTTTACCAGTTTCTTTTTCCAAGGAGCAACATGAGTCATAGTTATCTCACCTGAATTGGTTTTCCCATTGTGGTTTTTATAAAAACACTCTTAAGATTATTCTCTCCAGAAGGCAAATGATGAAGAAGCGTATCCAAAACTGAATAAAGATTATCTGTAAGCTCCTCAACGGTCATATCTTCTTTGCCAATCATAGTATGAACGACTGGAGAATTCTTTGTAAGCAATCTAACAGTTTTGCTTAATCTGTTTTTCATGGCAGATAAATCCGCTTTAGGTGGAACTATGCAGCCCGCTTTAGGATTAGGCATTTTTCCTCTGGAACCCAGAATCCTACCAAAAGTCGCTGCAACTTTTGGCATTATGTTTGCCTGTGCAACAAAGTAATCATAATTTCTGGTAAGCTTTTTAATCTCTTTAGGGTTTTTTCCATATTTGGGAAAATCGTCCACATGAATAACAAAATCTAAGTATTTTTTTGCTTGCTCTAAAAGTTCTGTTGCAACAAGCCCGCAGACTTTTACATCTTTGACTTTGTGGGGCAATTGCACGAAGAAGTCAACTTTTTGATCAGGTTTTTTGACATCTAACGATTTAAGATTGATAACAAGGTCCACACTCTGAATGAAATTCCTCTTAGGTGAACTCTTTTTTAGCTCTTCAATAGATTTTAAAACCTGTTCCTTTGATATCATTCTTACACCTCACCCCTCCTACCTTTTCTCGGTAGTACTACGGAGCATGTTTTGCTTGGA
>CAYLQM010000011.1:15182-29566 GCA_964386095.1 uncultured Methanosarcinales archaeon | reverse complement strand
GTTTTTAAATGTTTATATTGTCTGTTGGAGATAAAAATCAAAAAGAATAAACTTAAAATATATAAAAACATAAGACTTTGAATCAGATTTCATATTACTTTCTCAGAAAACAAAAAAATAAATAATCCATCGGGTCGTTTACTATCTACTTGATAGGAATCTTATCTCTGCTGCTTTTCTTGGGCCTGAGTTTTGGTATCCTTAGTTCCAGTACGCCGTTGTTGTATGTTGCATCAATTTTGCTTTTGTCTGCATAATTCGGCAGTGGAATGAATCTATAAAACCCATTATACCTTCTTTCAAGCTTATAAACACCCTTCTTTTTGTCTTCTTCCTTGTGTTCATACTTCTTTTCAACTTTGATTTCCAATCCGTCGTCTCTCAAATTTACATCAATATCTTTTTTGTCTGCGCCCGGAAGCTCAATTGTTGCTATAATTTCCTTATCTGTTTCAAAGATGTCTGCTAATGGCTCTCTGTAATTAGCTGGCACCCACTCATTTCTTTTACTATGATGAGTCAACTGGGGTGCTTCAAAACCATAATCCCTGCCAAAAGCTCTTTCAAACATCCTATCCATTTCTTCTTGCAATCTTCTTAATTCATCCCAAAAAGTCCATGGTGTCATATTATCACCTCCTTTTTGAGTTTTAAATATGTCTTGTTATTAAAAAATAAAAGTATTCAACTAATATTTAAATGTTTTGGTTTTATAAATAATTTATTTATTTTGTTAAAATCATTTTATCAAAAATCAAAAGATTTAAATATCAGTATGTTCATCAAATTTACACATCAGAATTCATACCCTTAGAATATTACTTAGAACATTAATATATTAATTTTAAAGATAATCACATAGCAATCCTTGTTGTTTGGGTCGAAAAATCAAACAGTAATTTCAATTCATTACGAAAAATGATGAAAAAATGATGAAGAAAATTAGTTTGCGAAAACTGGAGATTCCAGCTGAAGATAGTTTGAAGAAAGACTTGGAATGGTTGTGTGAAACTTTAGGTTTGGTTTCAGGGAGAGATATAGACGGAACAGTTGTTAAGATTCTTCAAAACATATTAAAAGCTCAGATTAACGGTAAGGGGATTACCAGTGATGAACTGGCTGAGAAGTTGCTCTTATCCAGAGGAACCGTGAATTATCATCTACGTTCCCTTATCGATTTAGGTCTGCTTAGCAGGGATAAGAATTTGATTAAATTAAGAAACTCGTCGATTCTTAGGACAATTACTGAAATAAAACGAGAAATAGACGACATCTTTATTGATGTTTTTAAGATAAGTGAGCATCTGGATGAGCATTTTGGATTGAAAAATCGAAAGATATAATTCATAAGATTAACATTGGGTTAATATTAAAGAATCATGAGACATTCATAAAGGAAAAATTTTTAAAATAACTTTGAAGCATTCAAACCATGGTTGTATACTCTCATTCCAGATTGCAAACTTTTGAGCAATGTCCGTACAAATACAAATTAAAATACATAGATAAAATTCCTGTGGAGTATCGGAAAACTGTAGAGGCATTCGTCGGCGAAATTGTTCATAAAGTTTTAGAGATTCTTTTTAGACGTATCTTAGAAACTAATCAGATTCTTTCCAAGGGTGAATTGCTAAAGATTTATGATTTGCTTTGGGATGAAAGTTGGGATTCTGACATTCTTGTCAATCAGCCTGAAAGACTTCCAGTCTATAAGTATGTTGGAGCAAAGATGATTTCTGAATATTATACCAGAAATTATCCTTTTAATGACTTAAAGACTATTGCTGTTGAAACCGAAGAGAAAATTGAATTGATTGATGGAAACAGATATCATATTAAGATTGACAGATTAGCCAAAGATGTCAAGAATAATTTTTATGTTATCGATTATAAAACCAATAACAGTATGAAAAGTCCTGAAGAAGCAGACAAAGACAGACAATTAGCGATGTATTCAATATGGGTTTTAAGGAACTTTCCTGAAGCTAATCTAATATATTTGCGTTGGGAAATGCTTAAGCATAATGAATCCGTATTTTCAGTTAGAACAAAAGAACAACTGAAAAAATTGGAAGAGTTTGTTGTTAGATTGATTAAAGACATTGAATCGACAACAGAATTTATACCAAGACCGTCATACTTGTGTAGATGGTGCGTTTACAAGAACATTTGCGAGTATGCAAAAAAAGATTAAATTAACTTTTTAAGATATCTCTAAAGCCTAGCTAAATTATTAATCCAGAGTGATTAAAGTTTTAGCTAATTGAAAGCTTCCTATTATCTTTTGTTGTAAATCCTTTCTGTTGAAATTAAAAGGCGAAGGATGATATGTAACTAACAACTTATATGAACCTGTTGAAAATATTTGACCTACAGAATCCTCCATTGAAATGGTTCTTCTTAATAAGGTGCTTCCCGCTGTAGCTCCTAAGCAAACAATTAACTTAGGTTTAACAATCTCCAATTCCTGAATTAAATAAAATAAACCTCTTGATGACTCCTTTGATGACGGTTTCCTGTTTCTTTTTTGATTATCAAAAGGGCGAAACTTAACAATGTTTGTGATATATAACTCATTCCTATTCAATTTAATTCTGTCAAGAACATAATTTAGATTCCTGCCAGCTTTTCCCACAAAAGGTTCTTTTAATTTTTCTTCGTCTTTTCCAGGCGCTTCTCCGATTAGGACTACTTTTGTATCAACATTTCCGGAAGGAGGCACAAAGACTTTGCCTATTTTGTTATTATTTCTGAAGAATTCATCATTTTTTTCTTCAATGAACAGCTTGATTAGTTTGTTCACTTTACTTTCGTTACCTTTGAGCTTTAATTCGTCCTTTTTAATCCCGGACTCAGTTTTCAATTTTATCCATGTCACTTTTTACAAAAAAATATATAAAGGTAATTGAAATTTTCACCTTTATGCGAGAGATTGTGAAAAAACTGCATCCCTTGGAAATAAATGTTTTAAGCAAATTAAAAGAAAGCATTATGTTTAAAGAGTTAACTAAAATTTTAGGATTGAAAGAAGTTGAAGTGATGCGAGCTATTGAATGGCTCCATAATAAAAAGCTTCTAAATTTTTCCAAGAAAATAAGAAAGGTAATAACTTTAGATAAAAATGGAGAACAATATCTGAAAAAAGGTTTGCCAGAAAAGAGGTTTCTTGAAGCATTACAATCCGAAAAAGAACTTTCTAAAGAAGAGATTATGCGAATTGCTGGGCTTGATGAGCAAGAATTCAATGTTTCTTTAGGTTTATTAAAGAAAAAACTTGCTGTGGAAATTAAGCCCGAATTTAAATTTAGGATAACTAAAAACGGCAAGATTTTATTAGAAAAAGGTTTGATTGAGCAGGATTTCCTGAACAAATTACGTGAAAATAAGGAATTGTCCTTCGAAGAATTAACTTCTGAAGATAAATTGGCTTATGAATCTCTTAAGAAAAGAAAAAACATGTTAAAACTTGTTGAATTAAAGGATTGGACAATAAAAGTGCCGAAAAAAACTTTAAAACTTAAAGATGAATTAAAGAAATACAACTTTGCTGATAAACTTACTCGGGAAATGTTAAAAGACGGAACTTGGAAAGATGTTTCTTTTCGACATTATGATGTTACCATAAATGTTCCTAAGAAGTATTCTGGCAGAATTCATTTTACAAATGAAGCAATAGATTATGTTAAACGAATTTGGCTGGATTTGGGTTTTAAGGAGATGACTGGAAATTTAATTCAAAGTGTATTTTGGGATTTGGATTCTTTGTTTGTTCCCCAGGACCATCCTGCAAGGGATATGCAGGACACTTTTTATCTAAATGGAAAGTATAATGCTGAGATTGATGAGGAATTGCTTAATCGCGTTAAAGCTGTTCACGAAAACGGAGGCGATACGGGCAGCAAAGGCTGGCAGCATCCTTTCGATGAGGAGCTTTCTAAAAAATTAATCTTGAGAACTCATACAACTGTGTTGTCTGCAAGGACAATTGCTTCTTTAAAAGAATCAGATATCCCTGCAAAATTCTTCGCAGTATCAAAGATTTTTAGAAACGAAACTTGGGATTGGACACATTTGTTTGAATTTTATCAGGTTGAAGGTATCGTAGTTGATCCAAATGCGAGTTTTATAAACTTGCGAGGTTATCTAATTCAATTCTACAAGAAAATGGGTTATGATAACATTAGATTAAGGCCTGCTTATTTTCCATACACTGAGCCGTCCGTAGAAATTGAGGTTTATGTTCCTGAGAAAAAGACATGGCTGGAGTTGGGGGGCGCGGGCATCTTTAGACCTGAAGTGACCAAAACTTTGATTGGAAAAGAAATTCCGGTTTTAGCTTGGGGTCTTGGATTTGCAAGAATCATTGTTCCTTACTTTAACATAAAAGATGTAAGAGAAATTTACAAGAACGATTTGCAGATGTTAAGGAATATAAAGCGTTTTGTTAAATTTTAATGCTCTTGATGGTGGTTTCGCATGCCCACAATAAATTTTGATAAAAAAGATTTATTTGGATTATTAGGTAAAACTTTATCTAATGACGAGATGATTGAAATAATTAATAGTTTGGGTGTTGCTCTTGAAGGAATTGATGATTCTGAAATTACTATAGAGGTCTTTCCAAACAGGCCTGATTTGTTATCTTTAAGAGGATTTGTTAGAGCGTTAAAATTCTTTTTGGGATTGGATAAACCAGATTTAAAACTGTCAAAGAAACTGAGGAACCCCGAAAAAGATTTTAATGTAATTGTTGATGAAAGTGTTTCTAAAGTTAGACCCTATACTGCTTGCGCAATCGTGAAAAACTTGCACTTGAATGAAGAGAAGATTAAGGAAATTATTCAAATTCAGGAAAAATTGCATATCACTTTTGGTCGAAATAGGAAGAAAGTAGCAATAGGTATTTATCCTTTGGAAAAGATAAAATTGCCTATAAAATACACAGCAAAGACGCCTAATAAGATTAAATTTGTACCTTTGGGTGAAAGCAAAGAAATGTCTGCCCTGGAGATTTTGCAACAGCATTTGAAAGGAAAAGAATATGCTTATCTTTTAGAAGGCAAAGATGTTTTTCCAATTTTTGTGGACGCAGACGACAACATTCTTTCAATGCCGCCCATAATCAACTCAGAACTCACTGGAAAAGTTACTGAGCAAACTAAAGATGTTTTTATAGAGTGTTCAGGATTTCATTTCCAGGATGTTTTGGATGGAGTTAATATCATTACTTCAGCTTTGCTGGATATGGGTGCCGATATTTATCAAATGAAGTTATTGTATCCTGATAAAACAAGGATTACTCCAGATTTCAATTTTTCTAAAATGACTCTTGATTTAGACTATGTGAAAAAATACCTCGGAATTTCTCTAAGTCATAAGGAAGTTAAACATAGTTTAAATAAAATGGGCTTAATATACGATGAAACGCATAGAATTGTGCAAATTCCGTCGTACCGGGTTGATATAATTCATCCGATTGATATTGTTGAGGATATTGCAATAGGTTATGGTTACAATAATTTCCCTGCAGAATTGTCTCCTGTGTTCTCTGTAGCGCAAGAATCCAAAGAAGCTGTTTTTGAAAGAAAACTACGCGAGAGTCTTGCTGCTCACGGTTTAATCGAGGTGAAGAACTATTGCTTAAGCAATCCTAACGATGAAACTGCGGGCATATTAAAATCATGGGAGTTAATTAATTTGAAGAACTCATGGAGCACTGATTTCTCAGTTTTGAGGCGTAGTTTAATTCCTTCTATTTTAAACACTTTCAAGAGGAACAAGCACTATGAATATCCTCAACAAATCTTTGAGATTGGCACAGTCTTTGTTCCAGAAAAAGATAAGATTCGTGAAGAAGAGAAACTCTGCGTAGCTTTAGCAGGTCCGGAAGAGAATTATACTAAGATAAGACAGATTCTTGATGCTTTAGCAAGAGACTTTGATTTTACTCTAAAATATGTTGAACGTAATGAAGCAATGTTTATTGAAGGTCGTTCTGCTCAAGCAATCTTAAAAGGAATAAATAAACCAGTAGCAATAATTGGTGAATTGCATCCCCGAGTATTAGAAAACTTCACCATTCAACAACCTGCCTCTTTATTTGAATTGGATTTAAATCTTCTGCTCGATTTTTTAATAAGTAAATAGATTATCATAGTAACATAGTAATAATCATGCATTGTAGTGATGATAACTGTTCTGTTGGAAGTCCTTCGCTTACTGGAAATTAATAAACTGTGAAAAATGAACAGTTTTTAAACCATCTGATTAACCAGAAAAACAAAATTTTTAAAATGCTTTTTTCTATTGTTTAAATTATGAAAGAAAAACTCAAAGCATTGCTTTTTAAAAATCACATCCTGCTTCAACAAGGTTCAGAAGCTAATGATTTATTCGTTAAAAAAGGCTACGGCTATAAGGAAAATGGTTATATTTACCTATCCTTTTTTGAAACCTTTTACCTTTTAGAAAAAGGCCTGTTGGAAATTTATAACGCTAAAAGCAAACTTGTAAATAAAGATGATTTCCTAAAAATTGCGAGACGCAACATCTCAAACTTTTATATAAAATACAGGGTTTTTAGGGATTTAAGGAATAAAGGCTATGTAATTAAATCAGGATTAAAATTTGGCTCGGATTTTAGAGTCTATGACAAGGGAAAGTTGCCCGGACAAGAGCACGCGAAATGGTTAATTTACTGCATTACAGAAAATGACAAAGTGCCTGCTCATGAGTTTGCGTCTAAGAACAGAGTTGCCAACACAACTAAAAAAAGAATACTTTTAGCTATAGCGGATGATGAGGGAAGCATAACCTATTACGAGATAAAATGGTTGAAACTATGATTTCTCTTGCAGACAAGGCGTTAGAGTTTGTAAAGAAAAGAGGATATGTATTAACAAAAGATATAGTTAATGAGTTTAAGGTTTCTTCTGTCATTGCGGGCGCAATCCTTTCGCAATTAGTTTCGCGGGGCTTAATTTCGGTTTCTCATTTAAAAGTTGGATCGGGTCCAGTTTATTACATTCCGTCCCAAAAATCTAAGCTGGAAGCATTTTCTGGTTATCTTAAAGGAATTGAGAAAGAAGCTTTTGAATTGCTCAAGCAACACAAAATTATCAAAGACTCCGAGTTGACTCCAGCTTTAAGGGTTGCACTATCTAACATACAAGATTTTGCAACATTAATAGAGGTTGTCACCCCAAATGGCGTTAGCGAGAAATACTGGAAATTTTATAATCTTACGAACGAGGATATAAAAAGAATTTTATCGGAACAACAAACTAACAGCAAATCTGCTCGGAATTTAAATTCTTCACAACCCAACAAAATTGAACCTGATTCTGAATCCCCTAAATTGAACATTAACCAGCAGTCAGAACCCGAGAAACAACAGATTTTAGTTGAACCAAAACCTGATAAGAGTACTCCAACTTCTTTGGAAACTAATTCTCAGAAGGATACTTCACCAATGCAGAAAGGTTTTCTTTTGAAGGTTTTTAACTTCTTTGATGAGAACAATATAACAGTCTTAAGTTCAAACATCATCAAGAAAGACAAAGAAGCAGAATTTGTAATATCTTATGAATCTCCTTTAGGCATTATAACATTTTATGCTTACTGCGTTGATAAGAAAAGAGTTTCTGATAAGGATTTGAGCTTAGCATATATGGAAGCATTAAACAAGAGATTGACCCTTGTTTTTATAACCTCTGGAGAATTCACAAAGAAATGTAAAGAGCTTCTCCTGACAAAATTTAAAGGCGTTGTAGTAAAGAAGCTTTGAAAAAACAACTTAAGTTTTTGATTTTTCAAAACTAGGAAAATATGAAAAGATATATAAAGTAAGTTTGCGTAATTCTCTTGGAATGGGTGTCAATTTAAGGGGTTTAGTCTCGCACGGAGAATTGAGTTTGAATGAATTGAATGGTAAAGTTATAGCAATAGATGCTTTTAATTTCCTGTACAAATTCTTGACAACCATTAGGCAATATGACGGCACTCCGCTTATGGATTCTAAGGGCAGAATTACAAGTCATCTTTCAGGTTTGTTCTTTCGTACGGCAAACTTTCTAAAGCACGGCATTAAACCGATTTTTGTTTTTGATGGCAGATCTCCAGATTTAAAGCTAAAGGAACAAGAGCGAAGGAAAAAAGAAAAAGAAAAGGCAAAGGACGCTCTTTTGATTGCTGAAAAGGAAGAAAGAGTTGAAGATTACAAAAAATATGCAATGCGTACAGCCATTTTAACTTCAGAGATGATTGAACAAAGCAAAGAACTTCTGGATGCGATGGGAATTCCTCATATTCAAGCGCCCGCTGAAGGGGAAGCTCAGGCAGCTTATTTAGTTAAATCCGGCTTAGCTTATGCTGTTGCGAGCGAGGACTATGATTCTTTGCTTTTTGGAGCGAACATCTTGCTTAAGAATCTTTCAATATCAGGCAGAAAAAAACTGCCGAATAAACCAGTGTATGTAAAGGTTGAACCAGAGAAAATTATTTTGGGCGACGTTTTGTCATCATTGGAACTTACCTTAGAACAGCTAATTGTTCTCAGCATTCTAATCGGCACAGATTTTAATACTGAAGGAATTCCGGGAATTGGACCGAAGAAAGCTCTCAAATTAATCAAGCAATATTCAGATTTCGACAAGCTTTTTGAAGATTTGAAATGGGAGGATTATTATGACTTTTCTTGGAGAAAGGTATTTGATATATTTAAAAATCCTGAAGTGTGTGAACAAGCAAAATTTGAGTTTAAACCGCTAAATAGGGAAAAAATTATAAACTTATTAGTTGATGAATTTGAGTTCTCTGAAGAGCGCGTGACAAAGAAGATAAAAGAAATTTTGGACTCTGCTGAGAAAAACAAACAATCTGATTTGAACAGGTGGTTTTAATGATGGGATTTTTAAGTTGGTTTTTGATTGCAGCATCCTTTATGCTGTTTTATCCCCTGGATTCTTTGGCGAGAAAGGTCTATTTTGAAAAGAAAAAGATGGTGCAATTCATTTCAGCTGTGGCCCTTGTGTTGCTCATTTTTAATATCCCGCTGTTGTTTTTTGTAGATTATACGCTCTCAGCTAAAGAAATTCTGTTAACCCTGACAGTTTCAACCGTGTTTTTGTTCGGATTGTTTAAATTTTTAGAGAAAACCCATTCTGCTAAGTTTAGACAGCAAAATTATATGTCATTCTTATTTTTCTTACCTTTGATAATCGTAATACAATCCCTCATCAGAAACCCAAACTCTTTGCTTATACTGCTTTATCTTATTCCGTCACTTTTGATTATGCCTTTCTTTTTCTCCAATAAACTTGGAATCAGGAATTTACTTAATCTTTTTCCTTCATTTTCAGTTATTGCTCTATTATACCTCATAATTGGTTTAGTTAATGCTCACGGCATAATTACAACAATGGCTTTATTTTCTGTTTCATTTGCTTTTGTGAGTCAAATCTTCAACGTTTTTTATTTCAGAAACAGCGCAGATATTTTAGAGACAAAGAGCTTCGTAAACTCTCACATGTTTATCTTTATCGGCGTTTTATTCTTGTTCTTGTTAATCAACCTTTTTTGTTTTCTTAATTTCGGAGAAGCTTTTGCATTATTACTGGCATCTTTTGCGGTATTGCTCTACGAGAGAAAAGTAAACAAAAATTTAACGATGATTCTGTTTTCAATCTTCTTAGGAATCTTAATATTTTTTAGCTTCTTTTAAACTTTAAACACCTGAAAATCGACGCAAATCCTAAAAGTTCTAGGAGAATGCTGCCCGCACTTGACAAAGTTAAGAATCTTAAAATTAAAAGAATTTTCTTCGCAAGCATTTTTTATCTTTTGAATGGCTCTATCGAAATCTTTTTCGTGCAGGAAATCATAGAAATGAATAATCCCTTCATCTTTTATTAAACTTAAAGCATCGTCTAAGAAGTGTTCTCCGTCTTTAGGCAACGGCATTAGAATTCTGTCAAAGGTTTTCTTTTTTTTGCTAATCCATTTGAACGAATTTAACATTTCCGAAGCCAAGTTTTCATCACGATTTCTTACCTCAACAACGCCAAAAGTCAGCATGTCCGACAATTCGTTGATGTTCAGTTCTCCTTTATCCAGATCAAAAGAATCCTTTTTTTTATAGTAATTGTTTAAATGGAAATAGCAGTTAAAGTTATCCCGGAATTTTTCAATTTCGTATTTAACTTTGTCCATGGTTCTTAACACCAAACCAAGATGACTTATGTCTACGCAGACATTTTTAACAAAATCTTTAAATTCAAGGAAATCTTTGCAGGTTGTCAAGAATTCTTGTGTGATTAAATTCTCATAATAAAAGTAATCAGAAAACTTTTCCAAGACAATTCGCAATTGTTCATTTTTTTTAATTATTTCTTTTGGTGGAAGATGAACAATAATTAAACACTGTTTTTCTTTAGCGATTTTACCTAACATCTTTAGTTCAGCAAGATAATCTCTTAAAGATTTAAATCTAAAAGGCATCGGCATATGTAAGGATATGTTTTTTCCTAACGATTTTAATCTATCAATTGTACTTAAGAGATTCTTGATATTGTGAGTTTCATTTACATTATTGGCTAGGTCTTCATGTCTTAACATTAACTCAATTACTGCAAAATCAGGATTGATTTGGTTGTTTAATTTAACATTAAGTTCTTTCTGTTCTAAAGAGCTTTTTAAACCGAAGGAGTATGAATAGAATGATTTAGCAACCTTTTTAACATCTCCAAGAATTGGCAAGAAATTCCACGCTTTATTTAAGAATTTGTTTATAATACTGTACTTTTGTCCGTTCGGGTTCAATTCCACGCCGTAAACTGTCCTGGCAGAAGTTTTTTTTGCAATTTCTATTGAATAAGGTCCAATACCTGAAAACATAACCAAAACATCCTCTTGTTTTTTTACCTGTTTCAAGATTCTTTTTCTTTCGCTGCCCATCCGTACGGAGAAATATGCTTCATCTACCTTTAGTTTTAACAAAATGCCGTTTTCTTTATGCATAGTTTCAAGTTTATTTTCCCCGCAGACATAGTCGTATTTTTGGATTCTGAAAACGCCTTTATGTTTTCCTTTTTTCATTAACACTGTTTTAACATGCGGATTTGATTTGAGGATAGCATTTCCGATTATTTCCTTTTTATCTAAAAATTCCTTGTCAATTTCAATAATCGCAATATCGCCAACGATATCATAAGACGACTTGATTTTATTAATTTCTTTATCATCGAAGCTTTCTCTAAGCAAGTCCTTTAAGTTATTTTTCTTGATGATTTCATTAACTTTTAATTTTAATTCAGGGCTTAACTCGTTTTCAGAAACAGCCATAATCTCAGAATTGTTTAACAAATCTTCAATTTTCCTATAATTTTCTTCACTGCAAACAATGGGAACAAACACAAATCTGGCATCAGAAACAATTCTCCCGTTCTTTTCTATGACATTATCGAGATTCTTGATAATCCAAGCTTCTTTTTTCGGAATGCGCAGATACTTTTTCTCCATAAGTGAATAAGAATTCTGAGGATTTATTTATGTTTTGGTTTGAGATTATTCTTAATACTTTTATCAAAACTTATTTAAATATTTAATCAGTTCTCAATCTTGACCCTGTGATGAGGTGAACACCCACTGAAGGATGATGAGCGGAAGTAACTTCTGAGGGTTTTTACAATAAAATAAATGATTAAACTTAGAATGGAACAAGATGCGAAAATGAATTTAAAACAATTTAACCAAACATCTTTATATATTCTTTGCCTTCAATTTCTTCCACAGCTTTTATCTTATCAATTGCTTTAATAAAATCGTCTCTGCTTACAGTAATTCTGTTGGCTCTTATCGCAAAGTACCCTGCCTCTGTGCAGATGGCTTTTATCTCAGCGCCGGACAGATTTTTTGTCATCTCAGCAACCTCCTTTAACTTCACATTTCTGCTAAGATTCATTTTACGGGTATGTATCTTGAAAATTTCAATCCTTGCTTTCAAGTCCGGAAGAGGGACATAGATTAGTCTATCCAGTCTTCCTGGTCTAAGAACTGCGGGGTCTAAGATGTCTTTTCTATTGGTACATCCAATGACTTTTACATTGTCTAAATTGTTAAAACCGTCAATTTCAGCGAGCAATTGCATAAAAGTCCTTTGCACTTCTCGTTCTCCGCTTGTTCCCAACTCAATTCTTTTTGCCGCAATGCTGTCCAATTCATCAATAAACAATATGCTTGGAGCTTTTGCTTTAGCCATCTCAAAAAGTTCCCTAACAAGTTTCGCGCCTTCACCAATGAACTTTTGTACGAGCTCAGAACCGACTAATTCAATAAATGTTGATTTTGTTGATGATGCGACTGCTTTTGCCAACAGTGTTTTACCAGTACCTGGGGGACCGTGTAAGAGAACACCTTTCGGAGGGCTTATCCCAACCTTCCTGAATAAGCTGGGTTTTTTTAATGGCAATTCAATGACTTCTTTTAATTCCTGAATCTGAGAACTTAGCCCACCAACATCTTTCCATGAAACCTTTGGCCTCTCGATTATTGCAAACTTCTCAGCATTCATTTCTCCAATGGGCTTGATTAGCTTATCCACAATGTTCAAATTCTTCTGGTCAACAAGCACATAATCTCCCGAGTTAATTTTATTAATAAGATTTGAGGAAATATTAACCACAAATTTGTTCCCGTTCGATATAGAAATCACTGCTTTATTGTTCATAACCTCAATTGCTTCAGATATCATTAATGGAGGTTCTTTTAATCTGTATAATTCCCTCCTTAAATGATTGATTGTGGCTTTCAATAGTTTGTTTTCTTCTTCAAGGTAAGAATAATTCTCATCTTTTCCTTTGAAATCTTCGTTTTTTATCTCAGTCGAATTAACTGAACTATTTTCACTTTCCATTTAGAAACACCTGATATAATTGATATGCGGAATATAAATCTAATTTACTGATGATTTCATAAGGTGAATGCATTCCTAAAACAGGGATTCCAGCATCCACGACTTCAAAACCGAGTTTGGCTAAAAACACTGCGACAGTGCCTCCTCCACCTGAATCAATCCGTCCAATCTCGCCGGTCTGCCACAAAATCTTGTGCCTGTTTGCAAGTTGTCTTATCTTAAACAAAAATTCTGCATTAGCATCATTACCGTAATACTTTCCGCCACTGCCATTGTATTTTTCAATCGAAACTCCACGTGATAGATAACTCGCGTTATTTTTATCAAAAACATCTGGATAAATTGGATCAAATGCTGAAGTGACATCAGCTGAAATTGATTCGCCCGAAGTAAGTAATTCATTAACTCTTTTTTTCCACTTGCTTTTTTCGTTCAATAATTCAATAAAATTAATTAAATGCACTGATTGAGCGCTCGTGTTTCCTTCAGAACCTATTTCTTCCTTGTCTACGAACAATGCTATTGCTGTATCTTTTGGGTTTTTAAAGCTGAAAATTGCAGATAGCAAAGCAAAACTACAGGACTTGTCGTCATGACCGTAAGCACCAATCATACTGGAATCTAACCCTACATCTTTGACTTTAAATGCTGGCACGACTTCTAATTCTGCGGACATTAAATCTTCTTCCTTAATGTTATACTCTTTATTTAATAAACGCAAAACGTTTGTCTTAACGCTTTTATTTTTTAGAGGAACATTGCCAAAAATTATGTTTAGATTTTCCCCTTCGATGATCTCTTTTCCAGTTTTTTCCATTTGTTTTTGAGCTAAATGCGGTAATAAATCGCTAATCACAAAAGTTTTGTCGTCGTCTTCGTCTCCTAAAGAAATTGTGAGCTTTCCATTTTTTGTGATTATGACTCCCCGAATAGCTAATGGAATGTTTACCCAATGGTACTTTTTTATGCCTCCATAATAATGGGTTTTCAGTAAAGCCAATCCTGAATTGGAATCCTCAATAATTGGCAAAGGTTTTAAATCCAACCTGGGAGAATCAACATGAGAAATTACAACCTTCAATCTTGGTTCGCCTACAACTGCAAGATAAATGCTCTTAGCGTTCACTTCATAAAAGACTTTGTCTCCTTTTTTAAGTTTGTTAATTTGTTTTATGTTTTTAAATCCCTTTTTAATGGCGTTTTCTTTTATAAAACTAACAACTTCTCTTTCGATTTTGCATTTGTTTAAAAAATCCTTGTAAGCGTCAGCAAACTTTAAAACCTTCTCCTTCGTTTTTCCGTCAATTCTTAACCATCCACTTTTTCTGTTAAACTCTAAAGTTTTGCTTTTTTTCAATGCCTTTTTCTTATCCTTGGCCATTTTCTCAGAACACCCTTAGGTTTGTTTTAATAATTTTTATTTTGTTTATTTTATTAGTTTATTTTAAAAATAACTGCTAAACACAATTTTAAA
>CAYLQM010000011.1:0-15082 GCA_964386095.1 uncultured Methanosarcinales archaeon | reverse complement strand
AAACACAATTTTAAATGTTAATTAAATATCAAATGAGCTTTAAATCAATTGGAAGGTTTATATTTCTTTTTAAATTTAACTAAGTTGACAATTTCAAAAAGGTACAAAAGAAATAAGCTAATCTGTCACGGGGATCATGCCTTAGTATATCAAATTAATCCCTGAGAAAACTTGTTTCTTTGACAGGAGATTTAAATCTAATTTCTCTTTTCCAAAAGAACCTTTGAGATTATTGAAAAGATTGATTATACTAGAATTTATCATAAATGGTTTTAATGGTTTTTCTCCCTCTCCGTTAATGTATTTTGCTTTGTTGACAAGAATTGAAAATTCTGAAGTCATGGAATTTGCCGTATGGGCACCAGTTATTTCTTCTATAAATATGTGTTCTTCCGGATCAAACTTGCCGCTTTTTATTATTATATCGTTAGGAGACACAGTTGAGTAATAGGCGTTCCCTGCCGGTTTGAAGCCATATTCTCTGGCAGAATTGTAATTAAAAAAGAAAGAATTCACCTTTCCGTTTTTTATCAGATACGACCTTGTTTTCTTCACGCCTTCGTGATCAAAATTAGAACTAAGATAACCTTTTTTTAAGGAACCGTCATTAATCAAACTGAATCTGGTTTTGAAGTTAAATTTGGTTTTGAAACCAAACAGGGATTGATTTTTTTCTATGTTCTCGCAAGAAAAATTGTCTAAAAAAGCATGAGACAACAATTCATTTAATGTTTTAAGGTTAAAAACTATGTTTTCCGATTTCTTTTTAATCTTTTTTTGTGAATAAAACTTTAATGATTGAGCATTCTCTTTAATCTCAGAGAAAATGTCTGGATAATACGAAAAACTGCCATAATCTGAAAAGTTTGTATTTTTGTTAACATAATCTAAGCTGTAAGAAAAGTACGTTCTCATCTCTTCTCTGTTTAATCCTTCGGAATTCACTACTCTGTTTTTTATTACATCCCTTGAAATTATGCCCTCACTTATGTGTTCTTTAATCCTTTTCAATAATTCGGAACTTAATTTGTGTAAATCTTCAAGACTTAAATTACATATTTTTGAATCGTAGAATTTTTTGCTTTGCGCTTTTTCTTGTGAAGGCAAACCGTGATAATACTTTAAATCAGCATTAATCTTTGAAAGCTTTATAGCTTTTATTATGACTTTATCATTAAGAACATTGCTCCTTAAATAACCGATGCCTTTTTTTGAGTATGCTGTAATGAAAAATTCTTCTTTTTCTGATGAGTTCGCATGGTCTATTTTACTGTTCTTGACATGCACTTCATCACTATTCTCTTCAGTTGATTTTATGCTAAGGTTGTATCCTCTGAACTTTTTGAGATACTTTTCAATCATCATTTCCCACCAATCATTACATCTTTTATTGTAATCTTTGGGTTGTCCCCTGAAACAGGTACGCCCTGTCCTCCCTTGCCGCAGGTTCCAGGGAAATCTTCTTCATACTTTCTTCCGATGCCCATTATGTTCTTCAGCACAAATAAGATGTTTGAAGACAATGAGACATTTTTTACGATTCTACTTAATTCTCCATTTTTAACCTCATAGCCGTAATATGAATTAAACACGAAGTTCCCTTCTAAAGTGTTGACTTGACCACCTAATGAACCTTTTAGATAATAACCATTCTTGACGCTTTCAAGCATTTCCTTAAACCTCAAATCCCCTTTTTTTATGTAGGTATTGCTCATTCTAACCAAAGGAAGAAAAGAAGCATCTTGACTTCTGCCGTGACCATTGGGTTTTGCGTCCATGATTCTGACGGTACGTCTTGAGTTTAGGAATTCATTTAAAATCCCTTTTTTTAAAATGGCAACTCTTTTTCCTTTGATACCTTCATCATCATAAAAGTATGAACCCCATGCGGATTTTTTCTGAGGCATATCATAAACTGTAATGTCTTCATTAGCCAATCTTTCATTGATCCTTCCAGCAAGGCACGAATCTTTCTGGTACACGAGGTCCGATTCAGATGCATGACCCAAAGCTTCATGAATTAATACTGAGGTTAAGATCCCATCCGTAATGACATTAAAAGTACCTCCTTTCGGGATTATTGCGTTTTGTAATTTTTTAGCAACGTTATAGGCGCTTTTCACTTCGTCATAAAACCTTTTTTTTATCTCAAACCCTTTCTGTTTTCCGTACTTTGCCAAACCTAATTCCTTTCTTTTGTCTGTGAGCACTATCTTGCTTCCAAAACTGGAATACGGAATTTCCTGATAAATCCATTTCCCTTCGGAAGATACAAATCCCTTTCGCCTGATTGTTTGTTTGAAAT
The DNA here is from genome assembly GCA_964386095.1 of uncultured Methanosarcinales archaeon. Classification (GTDB taxonomy): domain Archaea; phylum Nanobdellota; class Nanobdellia; order Woesearchaeales; family JASKKU01; genus JASKKU01. The sequence goes on along the minus strand of CAYLQM010000011.1, from coordinate 12,777 downwards.
TGTTTTCTATGTCAATCTTCTCGTGTTTTTTGTTAGTAATTGCTGATAAGGTATCTTTGACAATTTTTGATTTGATTTCTATGTCTGGATCATTATTTTTGTAAAGAATTTCTCTTTTTACTGCTTTGCCAAGCCAAAGTTCTGTTTTAGTGTTGAGTTTTGCTGCCTTGATGGCTTTTTCAAATGCCAATTTTAGGGATTTATTGTCCGTTTTCTGAGTAAAAGCATACCCCTGTTTTTTCTTATAAAGCACCCTAATGCCAATGCCCTGAAAAAAAGAACTCTTTGCAGAAACTTTATCTTTTGTAGCGAGAATGCTTTCCGAATCTTCACCATCTATGAGAGCGGAATAAAAATCAAGTTCAAATTTGTTTCCAATTTTTCTAACATCATCCATAATGTTTTGCACACTTTCCCTTTCAATGCTACCCATAACTTCTTCACCTATTCTTCGCTTTCTTCAAATACTGAGGCTGTGGAGCCACCGTGCCAGGTAAATCTAGGTCTGATTTTAATTGGGAACAACCTTTCGTTATTGTCATCAAAAACTATTGCAGACCCTTTTTCTCTAGGCAGATTGTCAATAGCTTTATCCAATCCTTCCCTCATGTAACTTTGCATTAATAATCCTAAAGCGTCAACATCAATCTTAGCAGTTAATCGATGGGATATAACGATATCGCTTTGTGTTAAAACATCTTGGTGAATCTTTCCAGGTTGCTGTGTTGCAAGAATTAGGGAAATACCGGGTTGTCTTCCTTCTCTTAGAATCGTTTTTAAAGCTTTAGATGCGCCTGTTTTTCCTTCTCTGGGTAAAAATTCGTGAGCTTCATCAATGATAAACCAAACTAAAGGCACCTTCAATTCTTTTTGAGCTTCTTTTGAAAAGAAATTCACTTTAGAGTTCAATTCTGAAAATTCTTCCTCTCTCCTGTATCTCATTCTTATTTCAAATGCTTTCTGAGCAAGAATGCCTATAGCCAAAGCTTTCACATTCTCCGCACCAGCAATTGCTGCATAACTGCTCACATCAATTACGCTTACCTGACCGGGAGCAAGTATCTGTTCAATAGGAGTCCCGTTTGATGAGAACAAACCCCAATGCATCGCGTTTTCAAATCGATTTGACGCAATTAACTTGATTTCTTTAGAGTAATCATAGTTTTCAATAAATTGAATAATATCTTTTAGGTCATACTCTCCAAGTGTTTCTTTAATGTCATTGATTATTTTCTCGATGAAAGCGCCAATTTCACTGTTTACTTCAATATCAAACACATTTAACCAATCTTCCGCGCTTAAATCTTGGACTCTCATAGAAAACGGGTAATCCGTAGGAATGTTTTTTTCTTTAAAATCATTGAAAAATCCTGCGGGAGTGAAAATCTTGATTTTTAATCCTTGGGATTTGATTCCCCAAGATTCTAAAAGTTTGACATCTTTCTTGTTTGGAAATTTCATGGACCAATAAATTCCCATGGTGTCAAGAATTACTACGCTTATATTTCCCCTAATCTCTGCCGGCAATGCTGAGATGCCTTCAGCAACAACACCCATTGTGTAGGACTTACCAGAACCTCTTTTACCGCAGATAAAAATGGCGTGCGTATCAGCAACATCAAGAAAAACATTGTTTGAAAGAGAAGACACTTGTCCCATCTTAACAAATTGTTTTCCGATAAAGACTGTTCCCTTAATGCCAAACTGTTCAGTTTTTCGTTTACTTCGACCAACGATTATGTCAAACATATCTTTTCTAATAATGAGAATGTTTAAAAACTTTTTTGATTTTTGAGGATGCATGAATAAAAACAGTGCATTTTCATCAAGTTCAAAGGAATCCCTGTCGTTAATTCGTGAGGGCAAAGTTAAGATATATTCTTATGTCGGGAAACCTTCAAAGAAACTTCCCGTTTTTTACAATCCAGTAATGAAAGACAATAGAACTCTAACCGTTTTACTTCTTAAAGCAATTAAACGAGAATCTCTAAGGATTGCTTTGCCGCTGGCAGCCTCAGGTGTCCGTGGGGCAAGACTGCTTAAAGAATTGCCAAGCGACTTTGCAAAAGAAATTCTTTTTAATGACATAAACCCAAAAGCGTTAGAATTCATATCAAAGAACATTGAACTTAATTGTGACGAATTGGAAAAAAATCGGATTAAACTATTTAATGAAGACGGGAAATTTTTCTTGCTGAAAAACAAACCTTTTGATTATATTGATATTGACCCTTTCGGTACTCCCAATCCTTTCCTAGATGCAGCAGTGTCTTCATTAAAGAACAATGGCATCCTTGCAGTTACTGCAACGGATACTGCTCCATTATGCGGGACTTACAGGTTTGCATGCATCAGAAAGTACTGGTCGGTTCCTCTGCATAATTATTTAATGAATGAAATTGGTTTAAGAATTCTTATTCGAAAAGTGCAGCTCATTGGATTGAATTATGAATTCGCATTAATTCCGATATTTTCATATGTTAAAAACCATTATTTTAGAATATTCTTTAAAGCAATAAAAAGTAAACAAAAATGTATGGAAATTTTTAATCAGCACAAGCAGTTAGTTTTCATTGACAGCGAAGCCCTTTTAACTTTGAGTCAGAGTTTATTGCAGCAAATCAGAAAACTGAAAAAAGGTTCACTTATGGTTGATAACCTCTTAGATGAATCTGCATTCTTTAATTTTGTCAACAAAAAATTAGTAAAAATCTTTCAAAGATTTGGCCCTATTTGGACAGGAGTTTTGTATGATTCAGAACTTGTTAGCAGAATGGCTCAATTGAGTTTGGAGTATGAAGCTTCATTACAGAAATTTTTGAATATAATTCTTGCGGAATCAAAGATTAACATAATCGGTTTTTATGATGTTCATGCATTATCAAAAATACTTAAGAAGAATTCACCAAGGAAATCTGAAATAATCGAATCACTCAAAGAGAAAGGTTTCTTTGCTTCAGAGACGCATTTTAATCCAACAGCAATAAAAACTGATGCGACTTTTAACGATTTAATTAAACTGTTTTAATTGGTTCAATATAACTTAAAATGGCACCTTAAAAAACAGAAAAAATGAAATTAAAAGATGAGTAACTAAAAAGAAAGCTTAACCCACTATTCTTCTCATGTCAACAACTTCTGCAGATGAGACTTGTTCAATCTCTTTAACTTTGTTCTCAACATCATCTAAAGAAGCAATGCTTTCGTCAACAACAAAATAAACATTCAGTGCTTTAAGCCCAAAAGCAATGTCTTGAATGCTTGTTTTCATATCCTCAACTTTTGAAGAAACAAGCCCAGCAATTTTGGCTTTTACATTCGCACTTAATTTCTCCAAATTAACTTCAGGAGAATTAGGCAGAACTCTCAATTGAATTATCATTTCCCCCATTGTCTCACCTTGTTTTAAGTCTTGCTTTAAGTTAATTTTGTCTAAGGTCCCTCAAAACCACATCTTTGGCATACATAAGGGATCGCATTAATTCTGCAATCTACGCATCTGATTATTTCTTCGCCACAATTCGGGCATTTAAACTGCACGCTTCCTGTAGCGTTGGAAACTTCAGATTTGCATGAAACACATCTATAGCTTGCCATGAATATCACTTTTAAAAGGGTTTTAAAGTTATTTTAAAAATGTTGTGTTTTAGTTGCGTTTTGGATCAATTTTTGTTTGCTTTTGTTGTATTTTGGAATCTTATTGATTCCGCAAGATTCAACACATTTTTTGTACAACAGGATGTTTTTTTTAAGCCCAGTTTTCTTTTTTGTATTAAAGGTTACGATATTTATCTATATAAAAATCCATAACATTTATATATATTTTAGGAATTGATTAAAGAGTATGACTGCTAGAAGAATCCAGAAAGTTGGCGGTTCAACTTTTATTGTCTCATTGCCGAAGAATTGGGTTGTCAAAAATGGTCTTAAAGAAAAGGATTTGATTAATATTAAAATAAAAGACAAGAATCTCATACTCGCCCCAGATTCTACTCACTTATTTTTTCCAGATTCTATCGAACTCAAATTAGAAGAACACAAGGATTCGCTTCTTCAGATGTTGTACTCTCTATATTATTTAGGTGTAAGTGAAATAAAAATTATTTCGAAAGAATTCTTTTCTATGGAAACTTTAAATCAGTTGGGCGATTTCGTTGATTCATTGAACGGCGCAGAACTTATTTACGAAGATACTCGAAGAGTTATCATTTCATTTTTTGTTTCAGTTAGAAAACTGAACAGGTATCAACTTTTTATGAGGTTCTTGATTATACTTAAACGAATGATAACCTTGTTCTTGGAAGATCCTTTAAATAGCGAAAAAATAAAGAGTTTGGAACAGGACAGCGATAAAATGTTTCACTTGTTTAATCGCTGGTATTTTGAAGTTAGCAGTGGAAAGATAGTTGAAGATTCAGTAACCATGGAATTATTGCCTTTTTATCTGAGGATCGTTTTTAGATTGGAGAAACTAATAGATATGCTTTCAAAGTTGCTTACAGATGGTTCATTTACCCATAAAGAAATTATAGAAAAAGTGAAACCGGTTTTTGACTTCTTGTTGGAACGGGTTGATAAATATTTGGACTTTTTGTCAGATCAAGCTTTTGATAAGAGGAAAGCAAGTGTAGAATTAGAAAAATATGAAACTGAAAGAGAGTTTGTGAGTCAATTGCCTAACAGGTTTCAATCTTTTGTTCTTGGGGAAATACTGGGCTTTTGTGAAGCAAACGAAAAAGATGTTGTCTCTATATTAAAACTTACAGATTTTCTGAAAAATAACAACAAAAACAACGAAGATTAAAAAACAAAAATTAATAAATTATCTTTGTTCGCTTTAAATTATGTCATTATTGCCAGCTGAAAAAGAAAAAAGGCAAGTATATGTGTTGAGAGAAGCGAAAACTGATGACAAGTTTGGTCATTATCCTGATAGCCGACCAATAGATACCTTGTTGAAGTATGGTGTTATCAATCTGGATAAGCCTTCAGGTCCAACTTCGCATCAGGTTAGTTTTTTTGTTTCACAAATTCTTGGCGTAAAAAAGGCAGGACATTCGGGCACTCTTGACCCCAAGGTGACGGGAGTGCTTCCCATTCTTCTTAACAAAGCGACAGGTATGGCCAATCTAATGTTAAAATCCGGCAAGGAATATGTTACATTAATGCATCTTCATTGCGATGTAGACGATAGGAGTTTAACAAAAGTCTGTTCCGAATTTGTTGGTACTATTACTCAAATGCCGCCAGTGAAATCTGCAGTTAAACGCAGGTATAGAAAACGAACAGTTTATTATCTTGAAATTCTTGACAGAAAAGGTAGAGATGTTTTGATTAAGACAGGAGTTCAGGCAGGGACCTATATAAGAAAGCTTGTTCATGACATCGGACAAAAGTTAGGCTGCGGAGCCCACATGGTTGAATTGAGAAGGACAAAGAGTGGTCCTTTTACAGAATATGAGAAAGACCATTTGGTTACCCTGCAGGATTTAAAAGATGCTGTATATTATTATAAGGAAGAAGGGAATGAAAGGTTTCTAAGGTATTGCATTCAACCTTTTGAAAAAACTGCAGAGTTTGTGCCAAAAGTTTATGTTTTAGATTCTGCGATAGACCCCATAGCTCACGGCTCTCCATTGAACCTGCCTGGAATTTCTAAAATTGAAAGTGGAATTAAGAAAGGCAGCGTTGTAGCTGTTGTATCTCTTAAGGGCGAACTTGTTGCATACGGGACTGCGGAGATGTCCACACAGGAAATGTTAAGCAATAAACGGGGTTTGGCTATAAAGATTGACAGAGTTTTTATTGAACCTGGGATATATCCAAAATATGTTAAAAATCCTTCCAATTCTTAAAAAATTGTACAAATAAGAATTTATTTTTATTTCTGTTGCTGTTGATTTTTTTATTTAATTTTGTGTTCTCGTTTTTAATTTAGGTTTTAATTCAATCAAGATTTTATCTAATTTAATTTATCTAATTTAATCTAACCAATGATGATAGAGTTTTTCAAAAGTTTTTTGTTTAATGCTTTCCCGGATTTCGAACATGAGTTTGTTAAAAAAATAAACATTATGATAGGATAATAATTTCAGGCCTAAGATCTCGTTGCTCTTAAACAAATGATGAAGGTATGCTCGGGAGAAGGTTTTACAAACATAACAATTGCAGTTGGGGTCTAAAGGTTTAAAATCATTTTTGAATTCTTTTTTAGTAATGCGTATTCTAAATTTATTCTTTTTATTCCCGCCAGATTTTTTTCTTATGTATGCATAACCTACTCTTGCAATTCTGGTGGGACCGACACAATCAAAAGTATCAATACCGAGCGCAACAGAATTGAAGATATCTGAAATCGTGCCAATTCCAAGAAGATGTCTTGGTTTATTTTCCGGCAGTTCAGGAACAATCCATTCTAAAGTTTTGTACATCTCATTTTTTCCAAACGCGCCGCCAATCGCAATGCCGTCAAAATCTTGTTTTGAAATGAACCTCGCACTTTTTTTTCTTAAATCTTCAAACAAACCTCCTTGAATTACGCCATAGATCGCTTGTTTTGTCTTGTGGGCTTTTAAACTTCTGAGAGCCCATTCGTGAGTTCTTAGCATGCTTTCTTTGGTGTACTGATAATCCGCACTAGGCGGCGGGCATTCGTCTAAAGCAACAATTATATCTGTATTCAGTGCTTCTTGGATTTCTATGCTCTTTTCTGGAGTTAATTCATGATAAGAGCCGTCATAAACGGATTGAAATACAACCTTGTCCTTATTAACATAAGCTTTTCTTTCAATCGTTGGTTTTTTTGGTTTCTCATTAACATCATATTTGAATTTACTTTCCCCTAACTCTGCCCCTAAACCTAAACTAAATGCTTGGAATCCTCCGGAGTCACTCATGATTGGCTTATTCCAGGACATGAACCTATGTATGCCTCCAGCTTTTTTTATTAATCCAACACCCGGTTTAAGATAAAGATGATATGTGTTTGTTATGATGATTTGAGTTCCAATTTCCTCCAATTCTTTAGATGAAAGGGTTTTCACAGTAGCTTTAGTCGCCACCGGTAAAAATGCTGGTGTTTCTACAATGCCATGCGGCAACTCTATAACACCTAACCTGCTTTTTTTCGATGTTTTTTTTATGGAAAATTTCAAATCGCGGACCATTTTAGTTTCTCCTTTGTTTTAAGATTCTGTGAGCTGGATGCTTTGACTTCTTTTTAATTTTATCCTTACTGCTCTTATTTCTTTTAGGCCTAAAACGAATTTATGAATGTTAACAAGAATGTTAACAGATAACACTTTAATAAATAAATTTATAAATGTGTGCCCATTATACTTTTTACAAGCCGTTTACCTTGTACGGATGGGTCCTCATACGAGGGCTTCTCCGCCTGAATGAGTATGAGTCATCCCCGTACAAAGCAGACCCACCACGAGGGTTACTCGAGGGAGCTTAAGAATATCTCGAGCTATGAACCCGGGAGTTAGTGTGATGGGTCTCATACATATATTCCCTTATCATTTTCATCACGGGGGGACAGGTCATCATGTTCGCATTTTCACATTTCACTTGGGATTTAACACAAGATTAAGGACTTGTTCTGCCGTAGTTTTAAGATAAGGGTTTTAGAATTTGTTAACTGGTCAACCCTCAAAACATCAGATTTTTGCGCAGGTATTTTGGCTAAAAATTTAAAGGACATATCAGAGGTGAAAACTATGGGTAAAATTAGCATAGCATCAGCAAAATATATTGTACATGCGGACATCACGATTGATGGTGTCGTTGACAAACCTGATGTGATAGGAGCTGTTTTTGGACAAACCGAAGGTTTGTTGGGAGCAGATTTAGAACTTAGAGAACTTCAACGAAGTGGACGAATTGGAAGGATAGAAGTTGAACTAGCTACAAAGAATGGAAAAACGAATGGTACAATTACAATTCCTTCTTCATTAGATAAAGCTGAAACTTGTATTATAGCAGCAGCTTTGGAAATTATTCAGAGGATTGGACCTTGTAATGCCAATCTAAAAATCAAAGAGATTGAAGATGTCAGAATCTCTAAGAGAAAATATGTCGTTGAAAGAGCAAAATCTTTGCTTAAAGATCTTATGGAAAAGATGTTGCCAGACAGTCAAGAAATCGCAGATGAGGTGGCATCGGCAGTAAGAGTTATGGAGATAAGAGAATATGGCAAAGATAGATTGCCTGCTGGTCCAAGTATTGATGAATCTGATGAAATCATTGTTGTTGAGGGGAGAGCTGATGTAGTTAACCTGGTCAAACACGGGTTTAAGAATGTTATCGCGATGAACGGTTCGTCAGTGCCACAGACTATTGTTGACTTGTCAAAACGAAAGACTATTATTGCCTTTGTCGATGGAGATAGAGGCGGCGATTTAAACCTCAAGGAGCTACTTTCGGTTGCAGACCTGGATTTTGTTGTGAAAGCACCTGAAGGTTTGGAAGTAGAAGAATTGACGAAGAAAGAGATACATAAAGCTTTGAGGAGCAAGATTACTGCAGAACAATATATGTTGGATCATAATATAAACGTAACTTCGGATAATAAATCAAGCAATAACATAAAACAAACAAAATCTGCAAACACACAAAAGAGTAATCTCAATAGCAATGTAAGCAGGAAAAAAACGAGTTCTAACTCTAAATCGAGTTTAAACACTGTTTCCAGCGAAAAGTTAGCCAAATTTAAAGAGATATCTGATGAATTGGTTGGTACCAAAGGCGCTTGTTTGTTAAATGATAAGCTTGAAGTTTTAGCAAAGATACCGCTTGGCGAACTGCAGTCGATAATTCAAGATTTAAACAAAGATGTGTATGCGATTGTTGTTGATGACATTATTGATAAAAAACTTGTGCTTTCATGCGAAAAAGCCAAGATTAAATATCTTGTAGGAAACGAAACTAAGGTAAGCAATTCGTCTACGCCTATAAGAATTTTAACATACGATGAATTGTAATTCTATCTTTTTTGATTATTTTTAATTTTTGTATCTCTTTCTCTTTTAAGCCTTTTAGCTTTTTGTTAGCGTACTTTCACGTTCTCTATTCATTTTCGCTTTATATTCAAACATAAAACAAAAAGTTTTATAAAACAAACTAATTTCACTGATTTTTAAAGGGGGCTGTGGGGTAGCTTGGTCTAGCCTTTCTGGCTTGGGACCAGACGACCCCGGTTCAAATCCGGGCAGCCCCATTTTATTGGTGAATACTCATGAAAATGATTAAAGGAGACACAACCAAGAGGTTCTTAGTGAGGTATGGACTTACTGTAAGGAAAAAGCTGTTTAAAATAGAATCAATGAGCCGGGCGAGGTATGATTGTCCATACTGTGGCGGAGAATCAACAGTAAAAAAGATAAGTGTCGGAATTTGGTATTGTACAAAATGCAACAAGAAATTTACGGGGAAAGCTTATACTTTGAGTAAAAATTCATATCACTCTTAAAAGGTGAAAAAATGGTCGAATACAAATGCTTTATTTGTGGTAAAATTGTTCCGTACGAGCTCGTTCGCAAGAAGGTTAGATGTCCTTATTGTGGTTCAAAGATCCTTTATAAAAGCGTTCAAATAATTCCGCGAGTAAAAGCACGATGAGCGAATACGTTGGAGAATTTATTTGTTCCTCAGAAAATAACAACATTGACAATCTTTATGAGATATTCCTGCCAGAGCTTGAATCCGGTTTTAATGATCGGGCAAAATTCAATATAATAAAAAAAGGTGACAAACTTAACATTAAAATTTTTGCCAAGGACGTTGTCGCCTTGAAAGCTGTGATTAACAGCGTTTTGAAAGTACTCACAATTTATGAAAGTACGAAGGAGATGTTAGAAAATGAATCCTACCCAACAGATGATTTCGGCGTTGGAGCAAACTCTTCAAAATCTTCTTCTTCAAAAACAAACGGTTAATTCTCAAATCAAGGAACTTTCCTCAGCGCTAAAAGAACTTGAACACTCTTCTGATTCTTATCGTCTTTTAGGGAATATTTTGATTAAAAGCGATAAGAATTCTTTAAAGAGGCAACTAGAGAAGGACTTAAATGTTCTTCAGCTTAGATTAAAATCCATTGAAAAACAGGAAGCTTCCTTAACCGAAAAATTACACTCCTTACAAAAAGACTTTTTATCTCAAATTAAACAAAAAAAAGGTGATCAAAATGGGAACTGCTGAAGAGCTTGAAGAAGTTCTTTCTATGATTAGGGAACTGTCGGAAGATTTTTCAGTTCCACGAAATGTGAAAAAGAATCTTTTGGTGATTGAAGGTATACTCCAGGATGAAAATAAAGACCTTTCCCTTAGGGTGGATAAAGCTGTGTCTATCTTGGATGAGGTTAATGAAGATCCGAATATTCAAATGTTTACTCGAACCCAAATTTGGAGTTTAGTTTCAATGCTTTCAAAGTTGTGATTTTGTGACTTTAATGCTTTTGCACAAAAAACAAAAGCTTATAAATAACTTTTAAACCCTGTTGAGAAAAGGTGAATTAGATGAATATTAATATTATCTCAGAATCAAAAAACAAAATTATTTTTACGCTGGAAGGTGCTGATCATACAGTTTTAAACCTGCTGAAAGATGAACTTTATAATGTTGAAGGCGTTCTTGCGGCGAGTTATAATATAACTCATCCACTTGTTAAACTTCCAAGAGTTATTGTAAAAACCAATGGCAAGATGAATCCAAGAGATGCTATTAAAACTGCAATAAAGAATACAAAGAAGAAATTGTCTGATTTCAGAAAACAAGTAAGCAAAATTAACTAAAGTAATTCTGCTCTTTTGATTGATTTTTATTATCAAACCTGCATTTTTAAATTTATTTTTCTCGCCAAAAAGCAAAAATTAAAAAATTCTTTGGATTGTTTTTTATGTATGAATGTTTTTTGGATAAAATTTATTTTTGGATCTATTTTTTTGTTATTGGCTTCCTGGAAGGATTTTAAATCTCGAGAAGTGTGGGATTGGTTAAGTTTTTCCTTCATTAGTTTTGGATTTCTTCTGAATTTATTTTTATCTCTTTATTACAGTACCTTTTTTTACATTGTTTCTTCATTACTCGGTTTTGTGGTAGCTTATATTCTTTCTTTAATGTTGTTTTATTTAGGACAGTGGGGAGGTGGTGATGCTAAATTATTAATGGGGGTTGGTTCCTTGTTGGGTCTTAATCTTTCAATGAATTTTAGGGAACATGTTTATTTTCTTTTTGGTTTTGTTCTTTCATTAATCTTAACAGCGTGGTTGTATGCTTTAGTTTTAATTTTATCAATTTATTTTAAAAATAAAAATTATTTTAACAACAAATCCAAATCCCTTTTTAAAAAGCCGGATAAAAAATTGATAATCTTTATGAGCAGTTTGCTAATTTTGTTTTTTATAATTATTTCATATATGTCTTTTTCTACCGGAGATTTTACTTTTTTGGTATTGAATTTCGTTATTGTATTTTTGTTCTTTTTAATGTATTATGTCATGAAGTTTTTGAAAGTTATCGAACATTTTGGTTTTATTAAATCTCGAAAAGTGAAAGAATTAACTCCCGGCGATTGGGTTGTTGATGATATTACTATTAAGAACCCAAAACTGAGCTTTTTTGAATACGAATACACTTTGAAATATAATCATTTCAAGGATGTGACATATTTGTATAAACTCTTTTTTTCAATATTTCGTCCCAAGAAAAAACTTGAGGAACACCTTAAACAAAAATTAAGAAAGAAACTGTTAAAGAAAATGAAAACAACTGAAGAAAAATGGCTTGATGTTAAAAAAAGCTCAAAAAATATGCCCGAATCCGTTTTAGTTTTCATGAAATCTGAGGGATTCCTGATAAAATCGCAGGAAATTGTGGTTTGTTCTAACAAATCTTTGGGACTCCTTTCGTCTCAAATAGATTTCTTAAAAAAGCATTTGGGACATGATTTTAATGTGAGAGTTAAAGAAGGCATTCCTTTTGTTCCTGCATTTCTTATAGCTTTCCTATTTCAGTTTCTTGTTCTTAAACGAATTTTAGCATATCTTTTGATTCTTTGAATTAAATCCTTATGCAAATCTTCTAAAAGATCTTTATATTTAACCAAAAACTTTAAAAAGAGTTTATCTTCCCTAACTTTTGCTGTTTGTGGTGGTGTTTTTATGAAACGAAGTTCACGAAGATGGAAAAAGCGAAGGCAGATGAGATGGAAATGGCAGAAGAAACGAATGAGACGCGTTAAGAGAAAGAAAAAGTTAAGACAATAATTTCAAAAGTTTTATAAAGAGGTCAAATATACCACAAAAATGCGGTTATCAGCAACATTATATCGATGTTTTTACATCGCCTCCAATATTCTTTTTGGATGAGCACTTAACTCCTGTTTAAGTGTGAGGGAAGCCTCTCTAAGAAATGTGACTTTTAATGATGCGATGATTTAGACCTTGCGACCAAGTGAACGCAATCCCGTTGATCCTGCGGGAGGTCGCTGCTATGGGGGTTAGACTCAGCCATGCAAGTGAGGGATATTTCTTCCGAAATGTCCCCGCAAACTGCTCAGTAACACGTCGGTAATCTGCCTTTAGGTTTGGGATAACCTCGGGAAACTGAGGGTAAACCCAAATAGGGGATAACCTCTGGGAGGAGTTATCCTTGAAATTCGTGCCTAAAGATGAGCCGGCGGCGGATTAGGTTGTTGGCGGGGTAATGGCCCACCAAGCCGAAGATCCGTACGGGCCCTGAGAGGGGGAGCCCGGAGAGGGACACTGAGATACTGG
>CAYLQM010000010.1:0-30166 GCA_964386095.1 uncultured Methanosarcinales archaeon | reverse complement strand
ACTGTTGTTGGCTCCACAAAGAATACGCTTAAAACACGCAGATAGCTACATCTTTGTTCCATAAGGCACATATATGTCCCTTTGGGTATATAAATGTTTCCATAGAGCTTACCCATGTTTAAACAAGCGTTGGCATGCTTGCAATGAAATGAACATCGAGCTTGTTGCTCCTTTCTATCAAAAAGTCATAGTCCATTTTCAAGCACAGGGGTTGTTTCAATGTTAAAAAATATTGCTGGTCTCTAGCAACCATTTCCACACAGGGATTACTTCAATCACGCCTAAATTTGTTTTAATATCTTCCTCTTGATCATACGTTAAGATAATTCCTTTATCTATCTTCAATTTACTCATTGCTTCCTTTAAACCGCCTAGTTCTCTTACTCTGTTTTTATTGTCCAATTTATAAACAACCTGGAGGGCTGCTACCAATCTCCGGTCTTTTTTCAGTATAAAATCGCACTCCTTTTTTTCACGAAAATAATAAACATCATAATTTCTCCTCTTTAAATCTTGTAGAACCAAAGATTCGAGCAGTTTTCCTTTATCTGGAGTCAAGCTTGTTGAAAGTAATGTATGAAAGATATTGTCAATTAAATAAACCTTTTTTGGATTTAAAATTCTAACTTTTGGGGAATAAGAGAATTTTTCTATAGCAAATACGAAAAAAGACTCCCCCAAATATTTCAAATACAAAGAAATAGTTTTTTTACTAATACTAATACCTCTGCTTTTCATTAACTTTTCAAAAGAAGTCAAAGAGAAAAGAGATGCATTTATATCCAGCAGATAATTCATCATAATTCCAATGATCTCTTTGTTTCTTATCCCATATCTTTCAATGATATCTTTATAATAAATTGTTTCATAATAAGAGTTGATAAGCTCTTTTTTTTCATCTAAATTCCCAAGTTTAATTGCTTCAGGATAACCGCCATAAAAAAGATATTCATCAAAAAACCTCATTAACTTGCCTTTCTCTTCAGTATACTGAGTTGTTTTTTTATAGACAAAGCCCTTATATTTCAAATACTCTCTGAACGAAAAAGGAAGCAATAAAATGCTCTTATAACGCCCTCTTAATTCTGTTGCTATTTCCTTTGCCATCAATTTCGAAGATGAGCCAGTAAGAACAATAGTATATTTTTGCAAGTTGTAAAGTCTTCTCACAAACTTGCTCCAGGTTTCAATTTCTTGGATTTCATCAAAAAAGATGTATTTTATATCTCTATCAGTTAATTCTTTATGGGCAGTAAAAATGTCATCCAATTCTTCATTTGCTACACCAATCAATCTATTATCCTCAAAATCAATAAACAGTATTTCCTCTTTTTCATTATGTTCCAGCAATTCTTTGATTTTACTAAAAACAAGATAAGTCTTTCCAGCTCTTCTTGGTCCTACAATAGCTGTAATTGTGTGCGTATTAATATTAAATTTTATTTCTCTGGCTAAGACCTTTGGCAGATCCCTTTCCAGCCATTCGCTTATTATTCTTTTAAAGACCTCACGTTTCATAATTTTCAAAAATAACTTTGTATTTAAAAATGTTTCTCTTAGGAAACAGTTTTAGTAAAAAATGTTTCCTTTAGGAAACAATATCTCACAAACATATCTACAGTTTAATCTAATATCTAATTGCAAGTTGTATAGAATGCCTCAGAAATATTTTAAAGTGTGTTTATCCAATTCAATGCATCAACAAGCTTATCAACTTCTTCAAAAGTGTTGTAAAGATAGAAACTTACTCTAACACTGCCATTAATGCCTAAAAACTCATGCAAAGGCATAGCGCAGTGATGCCCTGCTCTCACGGCAATGTTTTTCATATCAAGGAAAGAAGCCACATCATGTGCATGGAACCTCTTGTGATTAAACGCAATAATTCCCGATTTATTCTCTAAAGCATCGCCATAAATCTTTATATTTTCAACCTTCTTCATCCTGCTTAAAGCATATTCGGTAAGCCTGCGTTCGTGTTCTATTATATTATTCATACCAACCCGATTAAGATATTCAATAGCCCTCATCAAACCATAAGCCTGAACAAACGGCATGGTTCCGGCTTCAAACTTGTAAGGTAACTCCGCTGGCTTAAATTCATTTAAATCAACCTTGGAGATCATCTCACCGCCGCCAAGAAAACATGGAATCTTATTAAGTAGCTTCTCTTTGCCGGCAAGCACTCCAATTCCCGTTGGCCCCAGCATTTTGTGGCCTGAAAATACCAAAAAATCAATGTTTTCCATATTGACCTTTTGATGAGCAACAAGTTGCGCGCCATCGCAGATCGTTATTGCCCCCTCATTTTTAGCCATTTCAAACAGCTTAAAATCTGTGAGATAGCCCGTAACATTAGACAATCCTGTTAATGACACTATGTCCTTGCCTTTCACTTTTGATTTGAAATCCTGTTCGTCAATCTTAAATTTCTCATTAAGCTTGGCAAACTCAATTTCTACATTTTCATATCTTTGCCTTGCAATAAACCACGGCACAATGTTGGAATGATGTTCAGCAACGCTCAATAAAACTTTCACTTTGCCTTTTTCCCCTAAGATGTATCTAACCAAAGAATCCGCCAGCAGATTCAAAGATTCTGTGCTGTTCTTAGTAAAAACAATTTCCTTGGCATCAACTCCAAGAAAATTAGCAACGCTTTGCCTAGATTGTTCGTAAAGTTCAGTGGCCTCCTCACTCAATTTGTAAACTCCTCTATGAACATTAGCAAAATGTTTCTCATAAAAATCAGATATTGCTTTAATCACACTCAAAGGTTTCTGAGTGGAAGCAGAATTATCAAAAAACACAACCTTTTCAAGCACGGGAAAATCTTTCCTAATAGTATTAACATCAAACGATTTCATAAACTCACCTTTTCGATGAATTCATCAAAAAACTTTCCCTTAAGGTATTTGCCCAATGTTTCCTTAGCAAACAAGAGTTCTGCATCTTTTCTCGATAGCCCTTTGCTCATAAAATAAAACAATGCACCTTCGTCAAACCCAAAACTCAAAGCAGAATGCGATGCCTTAACATCGTTATTATTTACTTTCAGAACAGGGATTAATTCAACGCTTTTACCCAGATGCAAACATCTTAAGTCCACAGAAACATCGCTATCATCAGAATCAGCTTTTGCAACAGCGCTGGCTGAGAATTTATCCAGGTTAACAGACATAAGATTAAATGAGCTCTTGCTTTTCTTCTTTGCATTAATTGATGCGTTCACACAGACGGAATCCCTGGATATAAATGCCAGGTTCGCTTTGCTTTCAACATTTGAATCTGAAAAGATTTTCAATGAGAGTTTCACACTTTTTGAATCCGCAAGAACATTGAACTCGCTGTCGGATAAATGAACAACCTTCGCATCATACTCGCCAGAAAAGCCAAAAAACGCATTAAGGGAATCAAAGAGAATGAACAAAAACTTGCCTTTTTTTTTGGAACAATTATTTACTTTAAGATTAACTTTATCTTTCACCACAAAACAAACATTATCTGAATGACCTAACTCAAATTCAACATCCTCATTAATCAAATAAAACACATAATCATTTAATTTAAAATCATAATCTAAGCTACAATTAAGAAGAGAGATTCTTGATTTAAGCAAACCGTCCAAATTCTCAAAATCTAAACCTTTCAATTCTTTACCCGATAGCATTTTCAAACTGCATTTTTAACAATTTATTAAACTCGATAGCATACTCAATCGGCAACTCTTTAGCCACAGGATTCAAAAAACCCAAAACAAGAATAGCTTTAGCTTCATCTTCTTTTATGCCACGACTCATAAGATAAAACAGGGCTTCCTCATCGAGTTTGCCCACAGTAGCTTCATGCTTAACTTTG
This sequence comes from uncultured Methanosarcinales archaeon, assembly GCA_964386095.1. Taxonomy (GTDB): domain Archaea; phylum Nanobdellota; class Nanobdellia; order Woesearchaeales; family JASKKU01; genus JASKKU01. Next base: position 26,308 of record CAYLQM010000010.1, on the reverse strand, counting down.
GCGCTTTTATTCATAATCTTGTTTTTTGGGTAAGTATTGCTAAAAGAATCCTTGTCAAGCATCAAAACATCACAATTTGCATCAACCATTGAGTTGTCGGCATCTTCGCCAACAAACACAAAACCCCTGTAAGTATGAATGCCTGAATCAAAACTGATGCCTCTACTAACAATTCTGCCGCGAGCGTTTTTTCCTGAGACTATAATCTTGGCGCCTGCATCGATATTTTGTCCTCGAGATGCAACAGAGATTCCCAAGATATCTCCTCGAGAATTATCACCCTTAAGCAATATTGCCGGATACTTCATGTTAATTCCTGAACCCAGATTGCCGTCAACCCATTCAATAACTGCATTCTTCTCAGCCAATCCTCTTTTAGTAGTTAAGTTCAGCACATTCTTGCTCCAGTTTTGAATAGTGGTATATCTCATCCTTCCATTTTTGCGAACGAAAACCTCAACCACGCCAGCATGAAGATTCGCTTTGCTGTAAAGCGGCGCAGTGCAACCCTCAATGTAATGAACATAAGCATCTTCTTCAACAATAATCAGACTTCGTTCAAACTGACCTGAACCTTCAAAGTTCATTCTAAAATATGTCTGGAGAGGCATGTCTATCTTAACTCCTTTTGGAACATAGATGAAAGTCCCTCCAGACCACGCAGCAGTGTTCAACGCTGCAAACTTGTTATCGCTAGACGGAACCAGTTTGCCAAAATATTTCTTGACCAAATCAGGATGTTGTTTAACTGCTTCATCCATGGAAGCAAAAAGAACGCCTTTCTTTGCCAGGGATTCCTTAATCCTGCTGTAGATTATTTCCGATTCAAATTGCGCACCGGAACCCGCGAGAAATTCCCGTTCAGCTTCAGGTATTCCCAGCCGGTCAAAAATTTCCCGAATTTCCTCGGGAACCTCATTCCAGTCAGACGAAATTTTTTCTGTAGGTTTCAAGTAAAACGAAATTTCGTTAAAATCAACATTAATCTTGGGAGCCCAGTCAGGCATTTGCAGTTCATAAAAATGCTTTAATCCCTCCAACCTCAGTTTCAGCATCCATTCTGGTTCGTTCTTAATTTTGGATATTTCTCGAATAATATTTTCACTAACTCCCTTATCACTTTTATATACATAAAGCTTATGTTGATTTTCAGGACTCTTTTTTTTTGCCATTTTTAATTAAACAGAAGCATATCCTTTCTCTTCGATGATTTTCGCCAGGGAAAAACCTCCGGATTTCACAATCCGACCGTTCCTGTAAAGATGAACATAATCCACATCAAGGTACTCCAAAATTCTCGTATAATGCGTAACCAGCAGTATGCTTTTATATTTCCTTAGATAAGAAATTATCGATGCAATAAGCTTAAGATTGTCTACATCAATGCCTGAATCAATTTCATCAATAAAAAGATACTCAGGATTGAGCAGGAGCATCTGTAGGAGTTCAAGCTTTTTCTTTTCTCCACCACTAAATCCTGAAAAATCCCTGTTTAAGATATCCTTATCAAGCTTCAACAAATTTAGATACTTATCCAGAAGGGCATTAAACTCTGCAGAATCTTTAACTTTGTTCTTTGCAATGTTCCAAAGGAAGTTTCTCAGCCTAATCCCTTCAATATCAGGCGTATGCTGAAAGACTGCTGCCAAACCATGCTTAACAATCTTGTCTGGTTTCATTCCAACAAGATTTCTTCCGTTTAAAAGGATATTTCCTTTCACTTTAAACGCGGGATGCCCCATAATCCCATAAATCAAAGTGCTCTTTCCGGAACCATTCGGTCCCATCAGCACATGAAGTTCGTTTTTATTAATGTTCAGAGAAACATCCTTAACAATTCTTTCATCGCTTCCATTATTCACGGAAACGCAAACATTTTCCAACCTTAGCATTTTGCATGCAAAAAAAACAAATCATATATAAAACTAACGAAAAATTAACATATGTTAATCAAAAAGTTAGAATAAAAAATAACGTGCATGTTAAAAGATAAATTATTCAAGAATGCGCCTTGTACAAACGATCATTCTTCTTTCAATCGTGTTGTAACAATCGGCTCATCCAAAACAATAATCGTATGTTCAAACTGCGCAACCAAACCATTATTTTTTTCAATCAATGGAGGAAAAGCCAGCAGAATACCCTCCCTTTGCAGAATACTCAACGCCTGATTAACTAATTCCTTTCTAAATTTTCGCTCAAGCCATCTCCTGGCAAATGGAAGCCCTTTATACCGTTGTATTTCTTTTAACACCATCCTCGCAAAAGGATGCCTCACATTCCTCTTAACCGTTTGCATAAAAATATTAGATATTCCTTTCTCAACAACCAACCCAAAACCGTTTGTAGCAAAAGGTTCTATTGCAACAATCATGCCTTTCTCGATGGTTTCCTTGCTGCCGGTATCATAGTTCGGAACACTTAATCCCGCATGCAACTGATAAGTGCTTAAAGAATGACCTGAAAGGTTTCTTACCGGTAAAAGTCCTTTTGCTTCTATTGTTGATTCAACTGCTCTTCCTACTTGACTAAGAGTAACCCCTGGTTTAATAAGTTCAATTGATTTACTCAATGCTTCCCTAGACGCTGCTAACAAATCTTCGTGTTGCCCAGACAGGTCTATTGTAATCGCATTATCCCCCAAAGCGCCATTGTAACACGCGCCAACATCCAATTTAACAACATCGTTTTCTGTGAGAACAGTTTCGTCATCCATATCAGAACAATAATGTGCCGCAAAATTGTTAACAGAAATCTGTGATGGAAACGCTGGCATAGCTCCCTGTTCTATAATAAAATTATCCACAGCATCAAGAATATCTTTAATCTTAGCGCCTGGTTTAATCAACTGTTTGCCAAACGCCAACGCTTTGGCAGAAATTTCTCCTGCTTTAATCCAACCATCATAATCATTCAATTCAACATTCATACAAATGCTATTTTAACAAAAACTTAAAAAACTTTGGGTGTTGAATCGCTTCTCAATACAACGATCTCAAACAAGCCAAACAAGCTTTAAAAATCACATCTCTAAAAAATTTATAAAATTTACCATCATTCACTTCAAATCATAATAAATTAAACCAGGATAAACCATGGTTCCGTTAAGCGAATTGGCTAGGGAAAGTTTGATTGAAAGCGTTAAGATTTCTCTTATAATGTTTGCAATGATGATTCTGGTTGAGATTTTTGTAATAAAATTAAAGGACAAGGTAATTAAAAAATTTGCCAATAAAAAAACCGTAAGCAAATACGCCGTAGCTTCATTCTTTGGGATAATCCCGGGTTGCATTGGCACATTTGCCATGGATTCTTTGTATATGTCAGGATTAATCGGTTTTGGCACATTAACCACAACATTAATCTCAACAAGCGGAGACGAAGCTTTTCTCATGTTGAGTCTTGCCCAGCAGGGTAAAATCTCATGGACAATAATAGGTTTATTGACTTTAACGCTTTTCATCCTCGGAATTCTGGGAGGCTTTCTCGCGGATATCTTTGTAAAGAAAACAAAATTAAAACTCTGCGAGAAATGTTCCATAAAAAAGCACAAGGGAAAAGAGTCCGATTTCAAACATTTCGTCAAGGAACATATCTTCGAACACATCATAAAAAAACATCTGTGGAAGATTTTCCTCTGGATTTTTGCAGCGCTATTAATAATAAGTTTCATAGAGAAAAACACCACATTCAATTTCGCGATGACCAACAGTTTTTATGCGCTTCTCATTGCAAGTTCAATAGCCCTGCTCCCGATTTCCGGGCCGAATGTGTTTTTAATAGTGATGTTCTCAAAAGGAATGATTCCATTCTCAATACTTTTAGCAAATTCGATTATTCAAGACGGTCACGGTTTACTGCCAATCATCGGCTTTTCTTTGGATGATGCGTTCAAACTAAAACTTTTCAATTTCATATTCGGATTTTTAATAGGATTGGCATTGTTTTGTCTAGGAATTTAAGCAATACCTCAAACAGAAGCTATAAAAAAACGCAACATAAAAAACAGCAAAACAAAGAATTATGGGGACTATTTAGTAGTAACCAGTTAGCAAAGCAAAGATTAACGACAGAAGGAAGCGGAAATATAGGGACTATTTAGTAGTAACCCTTTATCAAAAACTTTAAAATGTACGAAGAATAAATTTCTCGCCATGGATTGCAAACCAAAGGTTGTGATGGAAGGTGAGGATTATATTTTAATGATTGATTGCAATAATTGCCCTCTATCAGCTTCCATTGAAGACAACAAAGAATGCATGAGCACTATTTTTTCTTTGTTATTAAAAAACAAAAATGTAACCAAGGTAGTTTTATCTCAAAAACGAGATTACGAATATAGTGAGAAACAGATAAGTCTTCTGAAAGAAATCACAAAGATTTACAGACACATTATTGAACAAAAAACGCGATTTTCTCTCGTTAAGGCCCAGGGTTCCATAGATAAAAGAGTAAGTGAGTACTATGTCAGATTCAAAAAACTGATTTTATCAGAAATCAAATCAGACCCGGTGGGCACCTATGTTGAATTAATACGATTAAGAAGAGAGTTGAAAATTGAATTTCAGGATGATGCAAACAAGGTTTCCCATCTTATGTCCATGATTAACGAGATAATCCGTAAGTTCGAAAATACTAAACTTATAATATTGCTGAAACCGTACTTGGCGGGCTATGTTGTTGGAGATAGAAGAATTTATTCAAAGCTGTTTTATCCAACCGTAAAACCGGATTTCATGTTTTCCAAGTTAATGGCAACCTACCCTCACGAAGGGGATGTTATTGATAGTTATTTTCTCCCGGATGACACTGAAGTAACAATATTTTCCTTAAATGACAGTCTGCTTAAACTCTATCACATTATCCCGCCTGAATTAAAATTAAGTGAAGAAGAATACAGCATTTTGGACAAAGCGAGGTCTATCTTAACCGAACACACACCCAATAGAGAAGAGTTCACAAATCCCACCAGGGTAAGAGACGTGTTTTACAATGTTGGTCGAGATTTAATTGAAGAACTCTGCCAACAGGAGAGTGTTAATTTAGACCCAAAAAAGATTGATCAAATGGCCAAAATCCTGGTTAGATACACCGTTGGTTTTGGTTTAATTGAAATATTATTAGAAGACGAAAACATTCAAGATATTACAATCAACAGTCCCCAGGGAAAAGTTAAAGTGTTTCTGATTCACGCAAAACATGAAGATTGCTTTACTAACATCATCCCCACGACAGCCGACGCAGAATCTTGGGCTTCAAAACTGCGAATGATTTCCGGCAGACCATTAGACGAAGCCAACCCTGTTCTTGACGCGGAGATTGAGGTTCCTTATGCTCGGGCAAGAGTTGCGGTTGTTTCCCCTCCATTAAATCCCAACGGATTGGCTTTTGCTTTCAGAAGACACCGAAACAAACCCTGGACCCTGCCTTTATTCATAAAACACAAAATGATTAATCCACTCGCGGCAGGTTTGTTAAGTTTTTTAATTGACGGAGCAAGAACATTCCTGGTAGCAGGTACGCGAAGTGCAGGTAAATCTTCTTTGCTTGGCGCAATAATGGTTGAGATTATGAGAAAGTTCAGGATTATAAGCATTGAAGACACATTGGAACTTCCTGGAGACTACCTGAAAGACCTTGGATATAACATTCAACAACTCAAAGTTGCTTCGGCATTAAGCAAACAAACAGCGGAATCCAGTGCTACTGAAGGCATTCGCACAACCCTGAGACTTGGCGATTCAGCATTATTTGTTGGTGAAGTGAGGAGCGAAGAAGCTCGATCGTTATATGAAGCTATGAGAGTCGGCGCCCTCGCAAATGTTGTTGCAGGAACGATTCACGGGGATTCTCCATACGGTGTTTATGATAGAATTGTCAATGACTTAAACGTGCCAAAAACATCTTTCAAAGCCACAGACATAATCGTTATCGCTAATCAGATTAGAAGTCCTGACGGATTAAAAAGGGATAGAAGGGTTCTTCAGATAACAGAAGTTAGAAAGAGCTGGGAAAATGACCCGCTCGAAGAGAAAGGGTTTGTTGACTTAATGAAATATGATCCCGAACAGGATTGCCTTGCTGTAACGAATGAGTTGATGAACGGCGATTCTGATATTCTGAAAGCAATAGGTGGAAATGTTAGGGAATGGGCTGGGAACTGGGACGCCATCTGGGACAACATAATACTAAGAGCCAATACAAAAGAAGAACTCGTTAAAATGAGTGAAACGCTCAATGATGAAACCCTGCTTGAAGCGGATTTTGTGATAGAATGCAACGACCAATTCCACAGGATATCAGACAAAGTAAAACAGGAAAGAGGAAAACTTGATTCAAGGGAAATATTTTCTAGGTGGAAAGCCTGGTTGCAGTTAGCTGTTAGAAATCGGGAAAAAAAAAGTTGATTAAATTGATTTAACAATGAATCCGGAAGAGGAGATTAGAGAAAGGTATATTAGAAAGTTAAAGCAGTCTTTAGCTGAATCTGCGGATTTAAACAGGCAAACAACCTTTTCCGACTACGACCTTTCAAGCCAAATAAGGTCCAGCGATTATCTTGCTTTCAGAGAAGCAATGTTAACCAAACAATCTTCTCTTTATGAAAAGTTGTGCAAAATTTTCGGCAATGTTATTCAAATCAATTTGTCTGGGGAATCAAAAGAAAATATACAGAAAGCGATTGAAATCGCGCACCTTAACATCACTCCCTCGGATGTAATTTCCTTTGCAGTGCTGTTCCCTCTCACGCTTGCTGGAATAATTATGGTTTCGTCTTTAGCTTACTCCGCGTTATTGCAGAAGCCTTTTGACATGTTCTTAATGCTCTCTTCGTTGTTACTTTCCTTGGCTCTTATGGTTGTTCTATTAAAAGTGCCTGAATACATCAGCAAAAAGATGCAAACCAAAGCATCTAATCAAATGATAATGGGAGTGTTTTATATTGTAAGTTTCATGAGACACACACCAAATCTCGAACTCGCAATTGAATTTGCTGCAAATCACTTGCCCGCGCCATTGTCTTTAGATTTCAGGAAGATACTCTGGAATTTGGAAACAGGCAAATTTTCCAACATTCATGATTCTTTATCAGACTACCTGGAAAAATGGCGAAAAACCAATCTTGAATTCATTGAAGCATTCAACCTTATCCAAGGTTCTCTTATGGAGGGAAGTGAGATAAGAAGGGTGGAATTGCTAGATAAAGCCATCAGCGTTCTCCTTGAAGAAACTTATGAAAAGATGTTGCACTTCGCCCAACAATTAAAAGGTCCCATCTCAAGTTTGCACATGTTTGGCATAGTCATGCCTCTTTTGGGTCTGGTTATTTTGCCTTTGCTTGTTGGTTTTATGGGCGGTGTTTACTGGTATCATATCTCAATGATTTATAATGTGATACTACCTTTGATGGTGTTTTACCTCACTAAAAAATTCCTGGCTATAAGACCTGCAGGAACAAGCGAAGTTGACTTGAGTTTCATAAAGAAAAACAAAAAAATGATCATTAAAGGGACAGCAATAACCGTCGGGATACTCTTTACGCTTTTAGGGTTATCACCCATACTCATTCATGCGATTGCAGGGGATGAGGCTGAATTTAAAATTGGTTTCTTAACTTTTTTGGATTATAGAATGGACGAAAGTGGAAGAGTTATTGGGCCTTTCGGGAATTTAGCCACCATCATTTCCGTCCTTATGCCCTTAGGCATAGCCATTGCCATAGCCCTTGACAAATACTTAACGAACAAAGAACTGATTAAATTACGGGAGCAAATTGAAGAATTGGAAAAAGAATACAGCTCAGCTTTATTTCAATTGGGCAACAGATTAGCAGACGGATATCCCATAGAAAACGCATTTGAAAGTGTCTCCAACATCATGAAAGAAACAAAAGCGGGCAAATTCTTTTCATTAATTTCTGCGAACATTAAACAGTTGGGTTTAGGCGTATACGATGCTATTTTCGACCCCAAAGTTGGTGCAATAAGGGAATTTCCCTCAGATGTTGTGGAAAGTTCCATGAAAATACTTGTACAAACCATAAAAAAAGGTCCGCAAACCGCCGCGATTGCCATCACAAACATCGCCAAGTATATTCAGGAGATTCATCGCATAAACGAAAGATTGCGGGATCTTCTCACAGAGGTTACATCAAGTATAAGAAGTCAGATTCAATTCATTGCGCCCATCATTGCAGGAATTGTCGTGGCTTTAACTTCCATGATTACTCTCATTTTAGGGAAGATAAAAGACAGATTAGTTGATATAAGTTCCCAAGGCGGGGAAGCGGGGCAATTAGATTCCCTGCTTCACATGTTCAGCAACAACATTCCATCGTTTCATTTTCAGATAATCGTAGGCGTATTTCTCATTGAAATGGTATATATCATGAGCATCCTTCACAATTCTATTGAAAAAGGGGAGGACAAGATTAATGAGGACTATTGCATAGGCAAAAATCTTTTAAGCAGCACGGGTTTGTATTCCGCACTCACAGTCATCATGATTCTTGTATTTTCCGTGATTGCGTCTGTCATTAACATAGCTACATAAATCCACAAAACAAACAAACTAAATAAACAACAGCATAAATGCAAACATCCAAAAAATTTAAAAAAGATTCAACTTTTCTTGTAACTACCATGAAGAAATCACAACTTGCGAATATCATTGAAGACATCTCTTTAAATTGGGCAGAATTCAGAAAGTACAGCTTAGACAATCCAGAGCACAAATCTTTTTTTAACAATGAAAAAATAAAAGCAATTTTCCCATTAATCGAAGGACCAATAAAAAATTATGTATCTGGTAAGAAATACTTTGACAAAAATTTCCGCGAAATGCTTAAAATTGAACACGATAACTTAAATCATATCAACATCGGCTCAATCGCTTCAGAAATTTCTGAAATTTATGTAGATTGGCTAAGATCTCAATGCACGGTACTTCTCCATTCACTCGAATTTCTAAAGGGAAAATACCTTTCAAAAATTAAAGAATACTATTCAACAATAGAAGAAAAAGAGGAGAACGGCCATTCTGCAGAAGAACTTGAAATCAGAAAAAAGAAAATAGAAAAGTCCATTAAAAAGGCAGAAACTCCGTTTGGAATAGTGTGGGATATCCCCAATGTTACTGAAAAGCTCAATGACTTGAATGAAACAGTTAACAGTATTCTTAAAGATAAGAATTTGGACTTAACGCTCGAAGTAAAACTCTCCAGGATTGCGAACAATTCTTTAGAGTGTTCAAGATTAATTGAACCAGAGCTTAAGTCGTTATACGAATTTAGAAGCAGACATGGGGACATATTTCATTCACAAGATTTAGAAAAATATTTAAACAAACTAACGATTGAAATCCAGGAAAGACCTCAAATATTTTACCTGTTAGGGTTATATTACTTTCATTTTACTGACTATGGCAAAGAAAGATTAAACCAAAAATGAAACTTGAAGAGGAAATAGAATACTACACGCAGATTTACCAAACCCAAAAAGTTCTGCGGGAGGAGCTTAACATTAATTTGCCCCCTGAAATTAAGGAAAATAACAATCCCGCGCCAACTGAAATCAAAGCATATGTCAGCTATTCAAAACTGATTAAAATAGATATCACTGCAGATACCTTGTTAGAAGACCTGCCTTCATTCATCAATTCTTACAAGAACGCTTATAAAAAAGCCCTTGCTGAACTGAGAAACAATCTTGAAGAATATGTTAATTTTTCTAAGGACATAGCAAAAGCTCTAACAGTAAAAGTCATATTATACATTAAAGACTACAATCCTTTTTTAGATGTATCTTCCAAAATTAACGAGTTAGAATATATAAAACGGATTATTGAAGAAAATGGAACTTATTTTGCAGAACTTGACGATTTGTTAAAAAAGAAGGAACAAATGCTTAATTCCTTTGATAAAATAGTGCAGTCAAAACCTTTTAACACCCTTTTTCTAAAAGAATTTGCAAAGAACTCAGCAGATTATAACTCAAATAACCTGATAACGAATTTGCTCAAAGAGATTGAAAAAATCCAAAAAAAAGGAGACAAATGGGAACAATACCTTGAGTTTCCTCCAATTGCCTGGTTTTATAACAGAAGTTAACATTCAAAACACTCTCAAAAACGATGAGAATACAATTATTCATTTAATTCATCATCCACGGTAAAGAGTTTGCTATCCTTAACTTTAAAGAGACCAATTCTCGCGCCGGCATCCAACCATCCATGAGCATAATTAACCCCTGCAAAAGCGTTCACGAAATCGCCTTTTGAAAAAAAGAAATTCGCATCATTAAAATATCTTTCCGCCATATCTAAAAAATCCAAAGCCTGTTCAATACGGGAATTATCAAAACCGCTCGATTTAACCTTTTCAATTGCCCTTTTGGTCACATCAAAATAGTGCTTAAGCCGTTCTTCAGGGATTACATTTTTTAGCATAACCTCTAAAAGAAAAATTCTAATTTAAAAAACTTTTTAAATAGATTAAAACCGGGGTTTATCGTCACAAAATGAACTGAGAGTCATATCAAAGAGTCCAAGAGTGAAAAAATGAAAGAGCTTCAAGCGATACTTCCTGAGATTGAGTATTTGAAAGAATTCAATAAACATGAAGAAGGCAAACTTGCCAAAATCATCAATCAAATTTTGGCTTCAAATGAAAAGACTTGGGGGTCAAGACTTACGAAAATTCATTTTAGTTACAGTATTACCCCATCTTATGATCTTGAGGGCATAACTGATGAGATACTAAAACAGCGAATATTAATCAATGCGCAAAACCGAGAAGATTTGAAACAATCATTAGATTATCTCAGCAAATACGAAATTGCCACAAACATTTTTTACATTCCCGATATTAAAATCAGTAATAAATTCAGGCCTATTGAAAGCAATTCGCCCGAAAGAAAAGGGTGGAACAAAAAAGACCTGTTCCTGACGTTTTATATCGATGAAGAGGAAAAGCGTCCTCACGGTTATACCACTTTTGATTCGCCAAGAGAGGATTTTCCCATCAAAAAAAGTTTGTCCAAAATCCGCCGTTTAAACAAAATCATCTCATTTCTATTAAACAATTATTACTGCTGGAACATCCTGCCTTATCTCGACCTACAAACAGAAGTTTATAACAAGAATTATCTAAACAAATTGCTCGCAAGAATTGAAGAAACCGAGGAATCAAAAAAATATCTCCTTATAAACATTGATGTTAATCGCTTAAAGAAAATAAATGACGAATTCGGTCATCTTCAAGGGGACAAAACCATAAAATATGTCGCCAAAAAACTTACCAGGAATCTGCGAAGCAACGAAATTATTGTCAGATGGGGCGGCGATGAATTTTTAGTCATAGTTCCTGATGCTGATGTTGATAATGCCGCCGGATTGATTAGACGAATAAATTCTTCTTTTGAAAAAGAGCCTGACGAAGATGTTCATTTTTACGGCATTTCCTTAGGGTATGCCTTAAAGGAAATAAAAACAGTGGAGGATTTCACAAAGGTGTACAACATTGCTGATAAAATGATGTACGAAAACAAAAAAAACCAAAATAAACTTCATTTAAAAAAGCAAGATTAATCAAAAGTGACCAGTGAAAAAAATTTTTAAACTACTTTTAACAGCAAGTGGTATATCTGTATATTAAGATACCCAAATGCAGAATGAAATATCTGACAATCCCAAAAAACGGCAATAATGCGGGCTTAGAAATAGACGAAGCTCTCGAAGAGATTAATTTAATTGATTCTTTCATAGCGCTTGATGAAAAAGAGCTCGCAAGATATATCAACCTTAAGTTACTCTCTTTGATAACGACATGGAAAGTTAAATTAACAAAGATTTACTTAACCAGTAAATCCCTCTCGTCGTATGACCTTGAAGGCATAGATGACAAGATTCTAAGGCAACAGATTTTAATAGAAGCCATAACAAAAGATGACATAATTTCTCACAAAGAACTTACGTCAAACTTCAAGATTGTCAATAATGTTATCTATGTGCCAAAAGAAAAAAAAGAGCGCACTTCTCATATTATAAAAGTCCCGCAAGAAAAAAAAGTGGGGTGGGATGAGGAGGACTTCTTAGCGATTTATTACGCCAAAGATGAAAATTTTTACGGATATACCTGTTTTGAAGGGCCAACAGTTAATAATCCAATTGAAAGAAGTCTTCCCAAATTAGCAAAAATGTCCAAAATTATATCTTTTATGTTAAACTACTACTTCTTTCACAACGTAGCTCCTTACCTTGACAGTCAGACAAAGGTTTACAATAAAAATTATCTTAACAAATTATTAAACGTATTTGACAAGGGATTTAGCGACATTTATCTACTGATAAACATTGATGTCAACAACTTAAAGAACATAAATGATGAATTCGGTCATCTTAAGGGGGACGAAGTAATAAAGTATGTAGCAAGCACTCTAAGGGACTGCGTAAGAGAAAACGAGAAAATCATACGATGGGGCGGCGATGAATTTTTAATAATTGTTAACGAAATCAGTGTAGATAATGCGGCAAGGTTAATAAGAAGAATCGAGTATTCTTTAAATGAGAAAAAAGCGCCTTTTAAATTTTTTAAAGGAATTTCACTAGGATATGCTTTGGGCAAGGTTTCATCAGCTGAAGATTTCGAAAAGTTATACAATCTCTCGGACTTAATGCTGTATAGCAACAAAAAGAAGAAAAATGCTGTATATAATTTCAACGCCGTTGGGCAATAGTAAGGATATAACCTTAAGAGCCTTAGAGATTTTAAAAGAATCAAACATAATCATTTGCGAAGATTCTCGAAGAATTAGAAACCTGCTGAAGATTCACGAAATCGAACATCAGACCAAAAGATTCATAATAAACAACAAGTTCAATGAAAAGAAACAATTAACAAAAATAATCGAATTAATCAAAACGAACAGCGTTTGCTGTTTAGTAAGCGATTCAGGCACCCCTCTGATAAGCGACCCGGGATTCTTAATTGTTAGGGAATGCATAAAACGCAGCATTCATTTTACATCCATTCCCGGACCTGTTGCAGCAATAAACGCCCTGATTCTTTCGGGATTTCCCACTAACGCTTTTGAATTTTTGGGATTTCTCCCAAAAACCAAAGAAAAAAGGAAAAAGCTCTTACAGAACATATCAAAAACAAGAACTTCAATCTTTTACGAAAGCCCCCATAGAATTACGAAAACCTTGGAGATTCTGAAAGAAACATTGCCTAAACGGTTAATTTGTGTATGCCGCGAGATGACAAAAAAGTTTGAAGAAATTTTGCGTGGCACTTCTGAACAAGTTCTTGAAAAGATTCACAGAAAACCAAAAGGAGAATTTGTGTTGCTTATTGCGCCAGAGGGATACAAACCTTAAAATGAAAATCCAAAGAATGCTAAAAGTTTGAAAATTCAGAAAAAATTAAAGATAAAAACTTAATATGCTCTTGAAATTATAACCCAGTACTTAGCATTTTTACCGCAACAAAGGCATTTTACCCCATTCTCTTCAGGTTGCTCAAAAGGTATTACTCTTGTAGTAATTCCGTCAGTTTTTTCCTTGAGATTTTCTTCGCACAATACTTCGCCGCAGAATGGAACCAGCGCCCAGTTTCCATGGTTAATTTTCTCAATGGCATCAACAATATTTGTAGTTTTTATCGTATGTTTATCAATGCGTTTCTGTGCTCGTTTATAAAGATCCTTATGAATCTGATTCATCAAATCCAGGAGTCTATCAGGAAGGGAGTCATCAATTGCATAAGTCTCCTTAACCAGAGTATCCCGTCTCACAAATGTTACCACATTATTATCTAAATCCTTTTGACCAAGCTCAATCCTTACAGGTATTCCCAACAACTCTGATTGATTAAATTTCCAGCCAGGCGTGTTATCGCTTAAATCAACATCCACCCTAAACTTGTCTTCAAGCAGCGATTTAACTTTTTCAACAGCATTTAGAATCTTTTCTTTGTTTTTCTCTTTGTAAATCGGCACGATTCTTATCTGAACAGGCGCGATTTTAGGCGGCAACACCAAACCCTTATCATCTGAATGCGTAAGCACGACTGCTCCGATTAACCTTGTTGAAAAACCGAAAGAATTCTGATAGACATAATGCTGTTCACCATCCTTGCCAAGAAAAGTTATATCAAAAGCTTTGGCAAAATTTTGGCCTAAATAATGCGTCGTTCCAAGTTGTATTGTTTTTCCATCCGGCATCAAACTCTCAATTGCATAAGTATTGACTGCGCCAGCAAACTTTTCCTTTTCAGTTTTTTGGCCCTTAATAACGGGAATAGCCAACAGATCTTTGCAGAGTTTGGCGTATTCATCCAAGAAAATCAGGGTTTCTTCCCTGCATTCATTTTCAGTTCCATAAACGCAATGTCCTTCATGCCACAAGAACTCCCTGCTTCTTAAAAGCAGTTTCACAGCATTTGTCTCCCATCTGACAATATTGCACCATTGATTAATCCTTAAAGGCAAATCCCTCCACGACCTGACCCATTTAGAATAGGAATCATAAATTATTGTTTCTGAAGTTGGCCTGATTGCCAATCTCAAATCATTTTTCTCTTTTCTTTCAATCCATGCAACCTCAGGACTGAACCCTTCAGCATGCCGCGCTTCTCTAATAAAGAACGATTCAGGAATGAACATTGGAAAATAAGCATTCCGCACTCCTCTCTTATTTAGAACTTTGTTGAAATATTCTTTAATTCTTTCCCAGATAAAATAGCCGTTCGGCTTAAGAATCATGCAACCCTTCACAGGCGCATAATCAGCAAGCCCTGATTTCAGCACAACTTGCGAATACCATTCAGCAATATCTTCTGATTTCTTAACGGTTATGCCAACATCCTTTTCATTCTTTTTTGTCTTTTTTGAACTCATAACTTTCAAAGTACAAATCTGAAGTTTTAAATAATTTTCCAAAAGAACGCTTGCTAATTAATTATTGTGCCTTCAAATTTCTTTCCAGAAATGGCTCTTCTCACATTCGTCAGGTCTCTGCCATAAAGTATGATCGTCTGAATCTGATTTTTATAACACAATCTTGAAGCTACGGGATCAAATGGAAAATGTTTGCCAGATTCAAACCGACCTGCAAGTTTAATGAAATCATTCCAGCAGATTTTAGAAATCTTCTTAACGGCTTTATGTTTTTTAGGGTCCTGATCATAAAGATAACGCACATCTGTCAAATTGAAAACAACCTTTGCTCTATGAACCTTAGCGCAAGCACCTGCTACATAATCCGATGAAAAGCCTGGTTTGTAGCCTGCATAAATCAAAATCCGTTTTCTCGTCTTGGGAACATAAAAGGGGTTTTTAATCACCTTATCATATGCTAACTCCTTAAAAGCTTCAAGAACAATCAGAGCATTTAGATTAACAACCTCCAAACCGATTCTATCAAGGTAATGTTCATCAGTTACGCCAAGTTTCCTCAATGCTGAAATGTATCTTCTGGCTAAAACCCCCCCGCCGATTGTTAGCACAAATTTAATTTTTGGATTCTTGTTTAAATAACTTTTAACAAAATTTCTAAAGGAAACCAGATAATTTACATCCAAGTTACCTTTATTAAAAAGGATGGAACCGCCCAGAGAGATTATACGAGTTTTTGATGCCTCAGGCAACTCAATTCGATTCATAGTTTTATCCACAGTTCTATTCAAAGTTTTATTCATAATCTCACCAATTGCTTAAGAGCATAATGCCCAGCAGAATAATGGTCAAGCCAATCCATTTGTTCATCCCAACATGTTCTCCCAATGCAAAACAGGATAAAACAACCACCCAAACATACGACAACGAACTTAATGGATACACGATTGACAAAGGCAAAGATTTCATAGCTGAAACAAAAAAAGCCGTAGAAAAAAGATACAAACAAAACCCCGAAATTACAAAGCGGTTATGCAACAGAGCGCGTAGCTTGAAGTCCTTTGCTCCTCTTTTTAATAACAGGGCGGCAAACCCATTAATCAAAGTCCCAAGAATAATTGAACCGTATGCCAGCATCACATCATTCATCTTCCGCAATCGCTCCGAGCTTTAATTTTGGCAATTTTGATTTTGTTTAACTTCGAAGGCGTTTTGTTAAGAACACAACTTCCAAAAACAATCAGCAGGATGCCAGACAATTTACCAAATGTCAAAGGTTCGTCAAAAATTATTTTCGACAATAATGCAACCCATATAAATCCTGTCGCTATAAGGGGATAAACTAACGAAAGCTCACCATATTTAAGCGCTGTGACAATCAACAAAGCCGAAATAAAATAAAGGGCCAAAGCCAAAATCAAATGCATGTTAACCCAAGTCACAGGATTCCATGTAACACTTCGCGAAGCAAGTTTAAAAAGTAGTTGACCAGAGGTATTGATAAATGTTGCAATCAATACGAAGATTAGGGCCTTATAATTCATGATCAATCAAACATATAAAAGTTATTAAAAACTTTCTGTTTGAATTTTGTTTAATTAGCAAAACAATTTTTTAACAATCTTTTTAAAACTCAGAGAGTATCCTCGTTTTAATGAGACATTCCTACTTGAAGGATTTCAATGAAGAGAAGTTGACAAGAATTAAACGCAGTTTGCCAAATTGGCTTTCAGTGCATATTGATTATGACAACGAAGTTTCCATTATGATTGAAGCTTTTGGAAAATCAAACAAAACAAAACTGTGCAATCCCGTATGCAAATATTGTTACACGACTCAAATACCCGAAAGTGAAAAACTTAAGCTGGTAAATTATGCAAAAGACCTTTATCCTCACGATATTCTAAACAATCCCGAACTTAAAGAAGATGTGCTTGAAGCCAAAAATATTATCAGAGGTTTTGGGCTTCCATTAAGAGTGTGCACTTCTGGAAAGGGATTAACTGAAAAAATTATGGAGTTCTTAATCAAAAATGTTGACATCATTGAAGTAACCCTGAATTCCACTAATGCTGAAACGAGAGCAAAGATGATGAGAATAACTGAAAAACAAGCAAAAACTGAAATTGAAATCCTTAATAATCTAAGGGGCTCAAACAAGCTCTATCTTAGCAGCATCATCTCCCAAGACAACTTCAATGAAACAAAAGATATCCTGAACTTTGGAAAAGATTACTCAAAAAATACGCTAATACCGATTGCAGTAACAAAATGGAGCAATCAAAAACCTCTAACAAAGGAGCAGAGGTGGGAGGTTATAAAATTGAGCGAGAGATATAACAATGCGGTTTTAGCAGGAACATTTTTCTCGGAGTTAACTGAATTTTTGCCGTTATTTTTGAAAGGGTTAAATCTCAACAAGCAATTAAAACAAAAAAATCTTCTCATATCTTCCCCTTCATTTGGTTTTGTGATTGAAGAAATCGCAAAAAGACTTAATCAAGAATTCCTTGAAATCAGAAGTTCAATGGGTGGAAATATAACTTCTGCCGGTCTCTTGCTTGGCAACGACATCATTAAGGCATTAATCAAAAAAGAAAAGGAATTGAATCAAATTGAGTGCATAATCATACCTTACATTAGCGTTAGCGACAACAGTTTTATTGACGGAATTTCCCTGAAAGAGCTTTCAACAAGATTCAACAAAAGATTCATAAGGGGGCCCAAAAATTATTCAAAACTGCCTGATTTCCTGAAACAGTTGGAAGAACAGGAAACAAAAAATAAAAGCACAAGAACGAAAATTGCAAATTAAATAAAAACGGATTTTAACATCTTTAAAAAAACCGCTTCAAGCCGAGAAATATTCCTTCAATTTCTCTAAAATTTGATCATATTCTCGATTCTTAAAAGCGCCACTCCCGCCTCTTTTTTTAACTGAATCCAAAGAAGCATATGCTTTCGAACCCTTATACAATGAAGTGAAAAATCCTTCAAAGATGCTGGTTTCAGGCAAAGAATCAGTTCTTGCAAGGATACTGCTAATAATGCCCTCTATGCTGTTTTTATCTTCCCGAATGTTTCTATACTGATAAAGAGCAATAAAGTTTTCTCTGCTCATGCCTCTGTACTGTTTATGGACTTCGTCTTCCTGCAAAGAATTCTTCAAGGATGAGATAAATTTACGCTTGATATGAGTTTTAGCTTGGGGATTAAGATAGGGCATCTTTGAAATAAAATAATTCCGCGAGATTTCTAAAACAGAACCAAGAAAAATTTTTCCCAAATCTATCTGATTAAAATCATATTCAATTTTAAGCGCATCTAAAATTCGGTAAATCGGAAGGTTCTTTTTCATAATATCCTCCTTCGGTAGTAAGTATTTGTAAAAACTATTTAAATCTTACGACTCGCAAGTGAATACAACTAATGATGCATATTACAAATCCAATTATAGCAAAGTCGCTGCTTTGGATGCCTCAGACCTCTTGTTAAAGTTCTTCGGCAGGGTAATATGAGCCGCTATAGGCAAGTCTTTAAGCCGCTCAGCGATATGAATTATTCCAGTATTATACTTGTTAACAAACCTATCAGAGTATTGAACAGCGTCAAGCTGTTTTGGGTCTCCCAGGAACACCATTTTACTCGTCTCACCAGTTCGGCCAAGAATAATTGATGCCACTGTTCTTGGAAAGTTTTGAGCTTCATCTACAATGATAAATCTGTCATTTAAAGTTCTGCCCTGCAGGAATTGTGGAGTTAAAAATTCAACTAAACCTATCTTTTCTAAACTTAATATAAACTCCTCTAACCTTTTCTTATACAATAAATCGCCTCTTTGTTCCCTGTCATAAAAAATATCAATAAGATTATCCCTAACAGATCTTTTCCACGGTTCCATCTTATCTGATTCGCTGCCCGGCAGGAAGCCAATTGATTGAGCGCCCATTTCTCGGGTGGACCTAATATAAGATATGCGTTCATAATCGCCCTTCCAGATTTGATACAATCCCGCAAGCAATGCTAAAACGCTTTTTCCAGCCCCCTGTTCACCAATCACGCTGACCACAGGAATTTCTTTTGAAAGAAGCAATTCAAAATACGGAATTTGGTCGCCTTCCGGATGAATGTTTTTATGAAAAGGAAAACTTGCAAACAGCTCTTTCACGGAATAAAATTCCTGTTCTAAACTCATTTCTAAACTCTGGGGCTTTTCCAGTTTCAGCTCCCTCAGGATTAAATCAAACAGGTCCTTTTGCATAATTTTTGAATTGGATTTTCTGATTTTATCTTTGATTCTATTTAATTTATGGACGACTTTGTCAGAATTTATCTTGAATTCTTTTTTATGCGTATTTGCATTTTTTGAAAGAAGATGCTTGTCCATTTCCTGACAATCCCTAATATACTGCTCAAAATTCACAGCTGGACGTAAATGATTACTATCTCCGGTAACAAAAAGGTAATTCTTCCAGGGTTTATCCTCAGAAAGAGGCGATTCAATCTTTAATATCATGTTGGGATGAATCAGATTAAGGTTTATTTTAAAATCCGACAGAATATCTAACAAATCTTTCCTGAGGAAAATTTCAATGTCAAAGTATTTTTTTTTAAGGTCTTCATCAAGTTCCAAGTTTAACTTTCCCGAGTAAATCGAATCATATCTTGTTATCTGTTCCCTCTTGTAATTCTCCAGGTTAAAATCAGCGCCTATAGCCCACGCCTTATTAACAAATCCTCCATCCTCCGTAATTAATGTCAAAACTTGTCCCTCTTCAAGCAATGGTTTAATTGATAAGATATCGTAAATTATTCTTATATCATTGTCCGGTTCAAAATATCTCTCAAAATGTTTTTTGAAATTCTGCTCATCATGAATTTGATACAAAAACTTTGCCCCATTCTCCAGGGTGACTCCCTCAGCTGGCCGCTCTCCGTTCTTTCTACCGATATCATAAATGTATCTAAGGACTTCAAGAGCTCTCCTTGCCATAAACCTAACAAATCCGTCCTTCTTGCGATTGTCTTTTATTTTGTCCAATTCCTTTTCTACAATCTGAGAAAGAATGAAATTGTTTGGTTCCCCTAAACTTTCATAAGAAATATTTAAACCATATCTGTTCGAGAATTCAACCTGCAAGTCTTCAGGTATGCGGTTTCCGGTAATGTAAAATGGCGCAAAAGGATCTATGAGCAGAACACTGGTATCAACAGAATAAACCTTGTTACAACTCCGCAGATTTCTTTGAAACAAATGCTCATCATATTTTGAAGGAAAATATAAAAAATGTTCCTCAGAGGTTTTGCCGTCGGAAACAAAGGCATTATTAACACTTTCTTCAAGAGAAAAATGATTTTCTGCTGAATCTGGCATTCTGATTTAAATCAAAATTAACTTATATTTAAACATTACCATTCTCAAATAGTTACTCGGCAAAGACATTACTTAGAACAATTTGGGATTTTTATATAGTTTATTCTTCCTGCGGTCAAGGTAGGTGGTATGCAGCAACTTATGCGCGTTCTCCCCCAAAGGTTTGCCTAAAAACTCATCATACAACTTCTGTATTGACGGGTTTTGATGGCTTAATCTGATTATTTTCATTTCATCATTTTTCCACAAAGCGTTCATTCTATGCTTAACAATATCCATCGTTGTCGGTATAGGTTGACCACCGCCACCCACACAACCGCCAGGACAGGCCATAACTTCAATAAAATCATATTTGTCAAGATTTTGGAACACTTCCCTAACTTTGCCTAAAGTTTGCACAACAGCAAACCTAATCTTTTTGTTGTTAATTTCAACTTCCCCTTCCTTAAGAAAACCATCCTCGCTCACAAAATTAAACTCAAAATTTAATTTTTTCCTGCCTGTAAGCAAATGATTCACAGTCCTCAAAGCCGCCTGACAAACCCCGCCCGTGGAACCAAAAATTGTTCCTGCTCCAGAAGACTCTCCCAAAGGGGAATCAAAATTATCATCCTTAAGTTTAGTAAAATCAATTCCAAAACTCTTAAGCATTCTTGCAAGCTCTCGGGTTGTAAGAACATAATCAACATCTTCAATGAACTCGTATCTTCTCGCTTCTTCTTTCTTTGCTGTGCAGGGCATAATTGACACAAGCTTCAACTGTTCAGGTATTTTGTTTATTTTCTTTGAAAAGTATGTCTTGAAAATCGCGCCAAACATCTGTTGAGGGCTCCTGCAGGTTGACAAATTATCTAAATGTTCTGGATAGAACTCTTCAGCAAACTTAACCCATGCTGGACAGCATGAAGTAAACATTGGAAGTTTTCCTTTTCCTTCCAGTCTCTCAATCAATTCATTAGCTTCTTCAACTATTGTTAAATCTGCGCCAAATTGCGTGTCAAAAACATAATCAAACCCAATCATCCTCAAAGCCGTGATTAGTTTGCCAGTAGAAATCTCGCCAGGAGTCAACCCAAACTCTTCCCCTATCGAAACCCTTACCGATGGAGCAATCTGCACCCCTACAATAAAATCGTTATCGTTCAAAGCTGAGATAACTTCATCAATCTCGGATTTTTCTTCTAAAGCGCAGGTAGGACAATTCAATACACATTGACCGCAGAAAACGCACTCGGTTTCCTTAATAGGCATTTCGTAAGCTGTTTTAGGCATAACACTCCTGCCTCGACCTGCATAGGTTAAGGCATGAACTGTTTGAAGTTCATCACAAATCTGCACACACTTTCCGCACTTAATGCATTTTGACAAATCACGAATTAAAGCATAAGAAGAATCATCCAAACAATGAACTGTTTGATTTTGCTCATCTGTTAAAATCTCAAAAGCTATGTTCTGAATCTGATATTCGTTAGCATACTCAAAAAGTTTGCAATTCACGGATTTATTGCACAAAAGACATTCCTGTTTATGGTCTGCAATCAACAATTGCAAATTAGTTCTTCTGGCTTCAACAACTTTGGGCGAATTTGTTATGATGTTCATGCCTTCTTTAAGCTTCGTTGAACAGGAAGTTCTTAACTTTCCATCAACTTCAACAACGCACAATCTGCAAACAGCCCTTGGTTCCAAAAGTTCATGATAACAGAATGTAGGAATAGTTATTCCAATTTTTCTGCACGCTTCCAATACTGTCAAACCATCTTTAAATTCATACTCCTTGCCATTAATTCTTACTTTCATTTGATTTAATGATTTTCTGGATTAATCCTTTACGATTGCATTAAACTTGCAAACCTCAAAACATTTGCCGCAATGTATGCATTTGTCCTGATCAATCGTATGTTTTTCTTTAGGGTTCCCCTGAATAGCATGAACCGGACAATTCAATGCGCAAACATGACAACCTATACAAGCATCAGTAATTGTATAGATTATTGGTCCAGAGATCTTTCGATCATAATCTTTAATGTAAAACTTTAAACTGGACTTAACAATATTGGGCGCTCCTTGACCTAAACCGCAAAGTGAGTTTTCCTTAACATAATCGCACAAATGATCCAGTTTATCAAGGTCTTCTGGCTTAGCTTCATGATTAATTATTCTGTCAATAATTTTCTTAATTTGAACAATTCCCTCTCTGCAAGGAGTGCATTGCCCGCAAGATTCTGATTTAAGGAAATCCATAAAAAAACTAACTAATTTAAGTATTGAGTCGTCCTGATTTAATGCAATTAATCCGCCAGAACCAAGCATTGAACCAATTTCTTTAAGAGAATCATAATCTAAAATCGTGTCAAAGAATTCCTTAGGCACTAAACCGCCTAATGGCCCTCCTATTTGCACTGCTTTAATCTCTTTTTTTGTTTTTGAACCGCCGCCGATATCATAAATCACTTGACGAATTGGCGTTCCCATCTTAACTTCAATTATACCAGTGTCCTCCAAATCGCCACTCAAACAAAGCACAACGGTCCCGCCAGAGTTTTCTGTTCCCTGTTTAGAGAACCATTCTGCCCCTTTCTCAAAAACAAGAGCGACTGAAGCATAAGTTTTAACATTATTAATATTGCTCGGCTTGCCAAAAACACCTTTTTCAGCAGGATAAGGTGGCCTTATTCTTGGTTGTCCCCTTTCGCCTTCAATGGACCTTATCAAAGCAGTTTCCTCTCCGCAAACGAAAGCGCCAGCACCCCGAATAATTCTCACATCAAAAGAAAACCTGTTAAAGATATTGCTGCCCAAATAACCGTTGTTTCGCAAAATCTCTATTGCTTGTTGAATTCTTTCAGATGCTAAAGGGTATTCTTCTCTAACATAAACAAAACCCTTAGTTGCACCAGTAGCATAAGCGCCAATAAGCATACCTTCAAGAACTGCAAAAGGGTCGCTTTCAAGAAGGCTTCTATCCATAAAAGCCCCAGGATCGCCCTCATCCGCATTGCAAATCAAAAACTTTACATCTTCTTTAGCCTGCCTTAGAAACTTCCATTTCAATCCCGTTGGAAATCCCGCTCCTCCCCTGCCTCTCAGTTTTGATTTCAAAAGCTGTTCGATAACTTGTTCAGGAGTAAGCTCAAGAGCATTTTTCAATCCTTTAAAACCACCATGCTCAATATACTCTTTCAATGACAATGGTTCAATGACCCCGCACCTTCTAAGCAGAAATCTATCCTGATACTTGTAATAGGGAATTTCATCAAATGTTTCAAAAGTTTTACCCCCTCGTTGATAAAGCAGATTTTCCGCGATGCGATTATTTAACAGAGAATTAACAATAGTTTCTACATCTTTAACCGTAAGATTTGTATACAATCTTGAACCGGGTTCAACAACCATAAGGGGACCTTTTCCGCATAAACCTATGCAACCCACTTCCTTTATTTCAACTGCAATATTCTTACTCTCAAACTCCTGCTTGCGCTCAGCAATTAATTCCTTCAATTTTCTCATTATTTCAAGGGAATCATTTGACCTGCATGCAGTTGCCCCGCATATTTTCAAGGTATATTTCATTTTTTCAACGCAATCGAGTCCATAATTGGTTTTATGTATGATTTATATACGCTTTCTTAAATATGATCTCTTATCTGTCCTTATTCGTCCCCTGAATTTCTCGTCTAATAATCTCTTTAATCAGGTTCTTCATCTTTTGATAATTAAGATTGCCATAGATTTTTTTGTTTATTCTGCAAACAGGCGCCATCGCGCACACGCCAAGACATCTAACCTCTCTTAATGTGAAAAGTTTATCCTTGGTAGTTTCATTCACATCGATTTTAAGAATATCTTTAATTGCCCGTTTAAGTTCGCTGCTATGATTTATATGACAAGCTGTGCCTTCACACACCTCAACCACATATTTGCCGCTTGCGCTTAACTTAAACTGATTGTAAAATGTTGCAAGCCCATAAAGTTTTGATAACGGCAAACCTTTCTCAGCACTTATTTTTTCCAGAATATTTTTAGGAATATAGCCATACTTTTTATTAACATCTTCAAGTTCTTCAAGAATGCTTTTATTACTAAATAAATCATCAATATCTTGCGTACCCATTGTCAACAATTTTAAAAAATAGTTATATAAACCTTGTTCTTACCTCTTGAGTGAAATCAATAGTCGTAAAACGTTATATATAAAGTTTCTAAGGCAAATTAAAAAAAAACAACTGGTAGCTAACAGATGCTTTGACAAAGATTTTTACAAATTTTTTACAAAAACTTTTTAATACAAAATACCAAACCAATCAATCATGAGCGAAGAAAATGATGAAAACAAAATTTTATTATTAAGCAAATCGTTAAAGAGTTTCTTAGTGGACAGGAGAAAAGATTTTCATTCGAACTTTGGCATGATTAAAAAAGATTCCCTTGAAAAAGTTACTCCTGGAGACATCGTTAAAACCAATACGGGCAAAGAATTCTTTGTATTAAATCCTGAGTTCTACGATTTATATGATAAAATAAAACGACGGGCACAAATAATCCCAAGGAAAGATATTGGTTTAATAATAGCCAACACTTTAATTGGCAAAGATGACATTTGCATAGATGCAGGTTCAGGCACTGGCGCTTTAGCAATAGTTTTAGCAAAGTACTGCAAAAAAGTTTTCTCTTTTGACATAAGGGAAGACCATCAGAAAATAGCGAAAAAGAACGCTGAAGTTTTAGGTGTGAAAAATATTGAATTTGTTATTGGAGACATCTATGACAAAGAGTTTGTAAACTCAATTATAAAAGGAGTAAAAGCTTCTTTATTAACATTAGATATTCCAGAACCTTGGCGCGCCATAGAAACGGCAAAATCCGCTTTAAAGACGGGCGGTTTCATTGCAACCTATACGCCAACAATAATCCAAAACGCCGATTTCGTAAACGGGCTAAAAAACCATAGTGAATTTATTCATCTAAAAACCATAAACTTAATGGAACAGCAATGGGAAATTGATGGCAGAAGAATCAGGCCAAAGAACTGGAGCATCTATCATTCTGGATTTATTTCATTTGCAAGGAAAGTCAAGTAATTTCTTAAAGCATCCATGCTTTTAATAAGCGTTATTTTCCTTTTAAGGTCCTTAGAACCTTTTAAACCAGACATCAAGAACAATGAAAGTTTCTTAAGTACAAAGAAATCTTGTTCCAATTCAACAATTCTGCGCAAGACTCTTGACTTCGAAACAGCTTTATTAAACTTAATCTCGGAAAATATGCCTGGGTTTCTTAAAGCTGCGCGCCCTATCATAACTCCATCAACCTTATCTTTAACTAAAAGATAATCCTTCCTGCTATTGATATTGCCATTTCCAATCACAGGTTTATTAATTGATTCTTTAACTTTAAAGATTGATTCCCAATCATTCTTTCCAGAGAACGATTGCTTAACAGTTCTTCCATGAATAATTATCATATCAACAAAAGGTTCAACAACTTTAACAATTTCTTCAATATTATTCTCATAAAATCCCAATCTCACTTTAACACTAACTTTAAGCTTGGTATTTTCCCTAATTGTTCTTATAAGAGTTCTCAACAAACGCAAATCTTTCAATAAAGCTGAACCTGACTGAGAATTAACAATCTTCCCTGACGGACAACCAGCATTTAAATCAATCATATCATAAATTCCAAGACGGTCTATGAATCTCACTGCTTTTTTTATTATTTCCTTATCATTACCGAAAATCTGAATTGCTTTTAAGCCGGGTTCTTTTTTTCCTTCAAAAATCAAGGACATTGTTTTTTGATTCCCGTAAACAACAGCATAACTGCTTATCAAAGGGACAAAGGTTAAATCTGCCCCCAGTTCTTTAGCAATAATTCTAAAGCTTAAACTAGTTAGTTCACTTAAAGGCGCTAACATCAGCTTGGGAGATTCCATAACCTTGGAACAAATTGGTTCTATTAAAAGTTAATGCTTAAAATTATTAAAAAATTATTAAAAAACAAAAAGTTTAAATGTTTTTGCTTATAAGACTATATTAGG
>CAYLQM010000009.1:0-32746 GCA_964386095.1 uncultured Methanosarcinales archaeon | reverse complement strand
TTTAATTAATATTTTTAAAAAATTTAACATTGTTTTTGAAGATTTAAATAATTGAAGCGGACACACAAGGCGTATGAAAATTTATTGTGCATTTTAAAAAATTTAAGAAAAAAATATAAATATGTAATTGTCATTTCAACCAATACAAATCAAATTAAAACAAAATTAAATCAAACTTTATTGAACTGATTCCTTTTATTTAAGGATTGGGGGGTAATTTAAAGTGCTATCTAATATGGATGCTTTTAGCAAAAAACTTGTTTCTGTGATTTTACTCTTCTTTCTTGCTCTTCCGTTAGTTTCAGCTTCTGATTTTGTTGTTGTTAACTCAAAAGATTGGAGAGATATCTACTTGGGTATTATGTTTTCAACTTTGAACGATTCAAAACCGCTGTTCTTTGATTCTTTGTCAGATGTTGATCTTAAAACAAGAATGATTCCGAAGAACTCGTCAGTTTTAGTGCTTGAGTCCAAAGTCAGCCCTGTAATCAGAAACTATGAGTCCTTCTTGAAAATTAGGCAATACAATGATGTGGAGGCATTTGCGTTCAACGATTTTTCCGAGTTGCAGGTTTTTCTCTATAACAAAATAAAAGGAAGGGTGCAAAATTTTATTGTCTTAAATCCTGAATTCGGAAATGAAGCTGTAGTTGCAGCGCCTCTCATTAAAAATAAGAATTTCTGGCCTGTTTTTCTTACACCTGAAAATCTGGGTTCTGTTGTTTCTAATTTTAATCTTGATGAACAAAGTATTGCAGCGGGTTATTTTCCTTCAAGGTTAATTGACTTTTTTCCCGGGATTAAATTCACTGATGTTCCGTACAAAAACATGATTTCTCTGTTGAACTATACTTTGAACAACATTGATTTTGATTGGTCTGTTTTGATGATTTTAGATAAAGTCGATCCAGATGTCCTTACTTCAGGAAGGCCAATCTTCATATATGATGAAAATCTGGATTTACTGGCATCTTTAACTGAAGAAAAGAATGTTGATAAATTTGAGGTTGTTGGTGGAGAACTTGCAGATGTGGCCAAGGAACTCGAGGCGAGATCTGGTAAAAATTTGAAACTTTTATTAAAATATGCAAGGACGATTACTAATGTGAAAGCTTATTCTGGCAAGCTGATTGATATAGAGGCGTTTTCTGTGGATTATCCGTTCGTTTCTCTAAATGTGGAGAATGTCATTTTTTATCCGCAACTTAATACCCTAGCTGTAACTTTGAGCAATGAGGGAAATTTTCCTGCGTATTTATACACGAACCTGGAGTTCTTTGGCAAACCGTTCTCTGACGAACATCCTGTTGAGATTTTACCAGGGCAAACTTTAACTTTACCATACTTCTTGAATCTTTCTAAAGAAAAATTAAATCAATTTGATTCAAAGAATGCTTCAGTTGTGCTTAATATTCTATATGGTATGGATTTCCCTTTGGAAAAAACCTTAACTGATGAGAATGGGAGGCCCCTTATACAACAAAAGGTTGTTGTTTCGGATTATCAAGAGTCAATTTCGGTTCAACTGAAGGATCATGTGTATGATAATAGCAGAGGTAGGTTGTTGCTTAAGGTTTATAATAATAACAGCATGGATATTACAGTCTTTGCGCAAATCTTCTTCAATGAGTCTAAAGA
Source organism: uncultured Methanosarcinales archaeon (assembly GCA_964386095.1). Taxonomy (GTDB): domain Archaea; phylum Nanobdellota; class Nanobdellia; order Woesearchaeales; family JASKKU01; genus JASKKU01. Next base: position 31,108 of record CAYLQM010000009.1, on the reverse strand, counting down.
GGTATTGAGTTCTGAAATGGTGGTGATCCCAAAATATTCTGAAGGGACGATTGTAGTGGATACGCCATTCTTATACAAAGAGGATTTTTATAATAGAACTTTGCAAGTTTCATTATACTACGGCTCTAAAGATACGCTGAATGCGAAAGTTATACCTTTGGAGATTACCAACTTCTATGAAAAATCAGCGATTACGGGATTCCTCATTGGTTTCGTGGAGAACACAAAGGTGTTAATAATGTCGATTGCAGCGGTGATTCTGTTGATAGTCCTGATTTTAATCCGAAGAATATCTAAGAAAAAGAAATACTAAGAAAAAGAAAGAGGACAATTTTATTTAATCTGGTTAATCTATTTTTTTGTTTTTGACTTGTTCCGGTTGTTAGTGAAAAGTTCTTTCAGGAAAGGTAACCATTTCTGTGTGGTTAGATATTTTTATATATTGTTTAAGTTAATACTATACTGGTTTTATATGAATTACCTTGAGATATTAAATCATACATTATCTGCACCAGTAGTGTATTTTGGGTGTTGCTTTCATGAGGAAATGTAAAAAGCGGTTTTTAAGCATACACGGAGTTTTATTCTTATTAATGCTCGTCTTATTAAACAGAGCTTTGGCCTTTGGTGATGAATCCTCTAAGCAGAATATAATCTTTCACGATAACTTTACTGATGGCGTTTATGTTAATGTTGATAATTTGGACAATTTTAGTTTGGAAATTCCTCCTGATTCTGATTTGAATAAAAGCAATGTTTTGTTAAATGATACCACTGCTGACAACACTTTCCAGAGTTCAGATACAAAATCATTGTACGAACTTGGAAATCTTACTTATCTCGTAAGCATTTATCCGTCGACTGTGCAGGGTTTTGACCAGCCGTTTTTGCTTTATACAGATATTTCTGTTGTTAATGAAAATGATATTGAAGTTAATGAAACGATTGATATAAAGGAAATGCTAAACAAAATTTTCCCAATGTTGAGGCAGGACATCTTAAATTATTCTTTCAATCCGGGAAATGAGGATGCGTTTTTAGTAAATCATACTTTAACCGTTGGGTTGAACCCTGAAGAAAATGCCAATTTTACTCTGGTTTTGATGTTGAATCCCTTTGCGGGAAACCTTAATTGCAAAAAAGTCGAATTGGGCGATTTAATTCCCGATGTTGTTTTTGTTGATTCCGAAATCCCTCTGAATACTACTGTTAAAGAAGAATGCGTTTTTGATGTTCGGATTGATTATCTGAAATTTGCACCCTTTGTTAAAGTGAACATATCAAGCTTAAGTAATAATGCAATTAATTCCTTGTTATCTTTAAATGAGTATGTTGCTTCGTTTGATGATGGAATAATCACCTTCGCGCTTCAATGACCATTTTATGTTTGAACTTTTGTTAAGTATTTTTCGAACAATGAAACTTAGCGGGATTCACAGGATTTTTGATAATCTTAACTGTGTTTGTTTAGCGCGAGCTGTGATTTTTTTCTTTTCATTACTCTTTTTCATGAACGCTTTTTTTGCTTTAACATCTGCTGATGGCTTCCCGCCAGCGCAAATTAATCTCTTTGCAGGAAAATCTTACTATGTTAAATTAGAAAGTTTTTCTAGGACAAGTCATTGGGCTGGTATGATTATTTCGAGTAATGGCCTGTCTTTGGATGAAACAAATCAACCCTTTTTGTCTTTGGATTTAAATCAGCCAATCGTAACAACGCATTATTTTCCTGGCGAGAATCTTAATGACGGTTTCCATTATTACGCAGCAATGCCTTTTAATACGGGATTTACGGTCAGCAATGTGCATAACGCTTCTTTTGCTGATCTTGAAAAAGATGGTTTGTTTAATTCTGAGCTTTATCCCATATTCTATGACAATTATTATCAACTTTCTGACAATCCTAAAACAACTTTTTCTTCGGCCTACTATGATTATGTTAATATCTCCGGCCATCTCTTTCAAGGAATCGCATTAACGCTTGAACCTGGAACAGAAATGGTTCTTTTAAAGTATTACACAGGTTCAGATTATGTTCCTCTCTTTGTGTCTAAGTTAAAAAATCAGTATTGCGCTAATGGCGGGAATTGTATTTCTCAATTTATGCTTCCTATTTCTAACGCTGATTACTCTTTTTATATTTTGAGTCAGTTGCCGGCTGTGGACTTTGAGATATGGATTGATGGAGTTCAAACAGACCATTTTAGTCAAACAGCTTTGCCCTATCTAATTAAAACAAAAGCGCGGTATATCTATGAAGGATATGCGCCAGCTACAAATATTGATGTGGTTATTGGAGAGGAGAATGGTCAAAATTTGTTTATTCCTACAAGGCTAGAGGGCTATGTTTCTTTAGCTTACTCTCAAGGTACTACTGATGCCGCGGGTGAGCAAACCTTCCTAATTGCGCCAACCGTTTATCCGGATGTACCTGATTATACTATTTTTATTGCAAGATTTTTTCAGAATTCCTTAATCTCAAAGAAGTATTTAACAGTGGACTCAAAAGACGAGTTGATACATCAGAGCAAACCACTATCCCCTGCGTCTTTATATGATAATGCAAAAGTTAGCGTTAATGAAATGAATCAGATTATTAACTTTTTGTATAAATGGTCCAGCGTTTTACAGCAAGCATATCAGTTTAATGTCAATTATGAATTATCCACTGGTGCAGTGTCAGTTACTTCATTTCCAAATTTTGGCGGGCAATTGCTCCTGAAAACTGGAGCACCAAATTTGATTACCGTAACCGTTACTAGTGGAGGTTTTCCAGTTCCAAACTATTTTGTAAGGATTAAAGAAACAAGTGGTTATCTGATTATGAATCCTTACAATTCAAACATTCCTCTTGACCCTAAGGAAAAATACAAAGGGATAGTTATTCCAACAAGGCAACAGTTTGTAGTGACGCCAACAGGAAGACCTGCGTCAAGTTCTGAAGTAGAGTTGGAGATACTTGATAGTAATTACAATCCTTTAAAAACAATTACTGCAACAGTTAATACAGATCTGAATATTGATACGGGTGGCACATTTTATAGCGATGATACTTTAAAGATGATTACGAATGCAATGAACCAAGTTTTGTCCTCATTATTTTATTCATTAAATCATTAAGGTGTATTTCATGGGATTTTTAATTTTAGTTTCCGGGAAAAGCGGAAGATTTTCGTTGAAAGTTAATTTCTTAACTTTAATTTTAATACTCTTCTTTACGCTCGTGTTGCAGACTTGCGTGGTTTTTGGTGAAAGCGCTACTATAACAAAACAATCAGGAGGATTATACTTTACAGGCAATTCAAACGACCCTTCCACATTGTATCAGGACGGTATTGATGGCAATCTTGATGTGGGCGTTCGGCTGTGTGATGCTGGCGGTCAAAGATATGTTGGGGCTTTTTATGCAGTCCGAGTCCAGGGTACCTGGAAATATGTTTTGGTTTCCTATAATCCTGCTTCAAGTAGTGCTTTGTCATTTACGGATGTTAGTTCAAGTGAACCTGATTGTTACGAAACAACGCCCGGATTGTTGACAATTTCTCCTTCTCAATTAACTGTTACAGACCCTGATGTTTATATGGCAGCGTTTCCAGCACGATTATGGATAGGATATTCTTCTACAAGTGAGAATCCCGGAACCGTTTCAAATTTTGTCTTTGGTGATAACAATGCTGTTTTTAGGGGTTATTATTCGGTGACTAGAACTTTTGATCAGTTAACTAAAAAAATTTCGATTGGAGTTCCAACCGTGACTTTTCAAACTACTGGTGGTTCTTTTTCAAAATCGCTTGCAGATGCCACTTTTGGATTGAATGATAAAAGAAAGATTGCTATAGGAATCTGTAATGATGAGAACGGTTTTGATTGCAGCGATGGTGAAATCTTTTCTGCAGCAGCCTTCCCGGATTTTGATACGGGTTTAGTTTCAGTAGATGATCAAATGACTTATACCAAATATGTTGTTATTAATGGTTTGGGTAATCCATTGTGTATTGGACCAAATCTTAGAACTTCGGTTCAAAGTGTAACTCCGAATCCAGTTTATTACAGTCAGACTTTAAACATATCTTTCTCAATATCCAATCCGCGAGATACGCCCTATGAAATCAATGGCGGAAATGTTGATGTGACTACAAATTTTATTGTAAATGTTAAAATTTACAACAAAACGAATCCTTCGCAAGTTATCTATGAAAAGAACATTCCAATAAGTAATACAATAATTCCGGACGGCAGTGTAACTTTAAATCTGGAATGGCCCGCTTATGCAAAAAGCGGTTTTTATACAGTTTTAGTTACAGTTGATTCAGATGATGATATTGCTGAATGCAATGAAGGGGATAATAGCGACAGCAGAGATTTTGAATTAAAACCTATTGTTTTGCCAGAGATATATATTGATGGGGAGCAGAATGATACCTTTCCTTATCCGAACCAGCCATACAAACTTGATTTCCATTTTAAGAATTCTGATGACAAAATTTTAAAAAATTCAACGGTTCTTCTCTTTCAAGTAAATGGATTAAGTCTTTGTGCACCAAGCCAAGTTTTTAATTTAACGATTGATGATTCAAATAATACCATTAGGAGTGGGCTAACTTCAACGAGCATAATTTCATTTGTTACCGATTATTACGGTAATTCTTCTTTTACTTTTATTCCCACGTATAACAAATTATATGAACCAGAGTACGCTTATCTTAATTATTCGGACGCCGTAGGCAACTATTCTCTTTATTTTGAGGGGAATACTGAAGAGGGCGAACCTTTTAATTTCATAATTGACGGAAAACTTACTAATCAATACCCATTGAAAATCGCAAATGTATCCGGGAATGATCTTTCTGATAAAGACATTTATCACAAAAATCTGGTAAGTCAGTCTTTTAACTTTGTCTATCATCTATTTACAAACTTTTTAGAAAGTGTGTTAAGATAAGATAAATACCCTGCTGTGAATGAAAGATGAATATTAAGTTTGATATTGCGAATTATAATCGGATTTTCGTAGCATCACTTGGCACTTTGGCATTCTTGTTAATCTTTGCATTTAACTTTGTTTTTTCTCTTGATGCATCTTTAATGCTGCTTAACGATACTAATGATACAAATCAAACCTTTGTTGAATTTAGTCAGGATTTATTGTATGACAGAAGCAATCAGACAATCTTCAATTTAAGTTTTGGCAGTGATTCTTATATGGATTATTCACCCACAAACAAGAATTTGTTTCTTAAATTATGTGACACTCGATTAAGACCTAATCAGCTGGTTGATTTAGCTTATGTCAGTTTCTCAAGGAATCTTACTAAGAGCTTATTGTCTCTGCCTGTTCAGGTTAATGCGGTTGTTGATAATTGTACCATGCTTGATGTGGTGTTGTCAAGTACAGAAGCACTATATCCTGGAAGGATTATGGTGTTAGTCTATGATGATTATGACTCCTATCAAAATTCCATCCCTGCTTTTAATATTACGAATCTAAATTACTTAAGACCCACGCTCAATGGTTCCTACAAGATTTCTGTATTTATTGATGCCCCTCCTAAAGTCTATTATTTTGCTGTTGACAGAGTGTTTGATGACAAGAATTTGACAATTCAGCGACTGGAGCCGGGATTGGTTGTTTCTTTTGTGAACGGTTCCAATGTTTCAGCTTTTGAAGAGATCCTGGCGCCGAAACAGACATTTATTTATACTAAGGATATGATTGGAAATGAAAAAATCTATGTGAACGGTATTGAATCTTTGAAAATTAAAGTTCTCTCAGATCCATGTGCAGAAATAAATGAATCAGGATATTACATAATAAACAATAGCAAGTTGAATTACAATGAAAGCTGTATGAAAATTGAAAACCAAACGCAAATAGTTATAAATTTTGGTCCAGAGATTATTGATGGTGATGCTAATCCAAATGGCAGTTTGGCTAATAACAGCTGTCCTGTTATCATCAGGAATTCGCAGAATGTTTCGATTGAACGATTAAAAACGCAGGATTACAGGTTTGGCATTTGCGTCTATAATAGCACTGTGAATGTGATTGGGGATGCAAGCACATACAATCTTGATGGTGCTCTTATCTCGGATAATAGCAAAGTAAAGTTTGTAGATGTTATGTTTTCAAGCGTTGACTCAGATCTCTTAGCTCAGAATGATTCTTTGGTCCATCTCATTAATGTTACAATTCCAACGGCTCAATTAACAAGTGATTTTGAAGATAGTATAGTTAAATCAGTTAAAGAACCTCCACCCAAGCCCAATATCACCAATTTGCTGGATATTGGACAATTTGTGGAATATCATCCTTCAGAGAAAAATAATAATGATTCTTGGGCAATAATCAAATTTCATTATAGTGAAGACATATTGGAATATGTAACGACAGATAATATTAGCATTTTTGAATACAATGGTACTTATGTTAATACGACCATTCTTTCTTTTGATAATGAAACGAATACATTGATTAATTCAACTCTTTCAGGATGGTTTAATGGCACTTGGAAGAAGTTGTACACCTTAGTTTCACCTTCTGAACAATTAATTATGTCATTGAATTTGTCAAATTTCTCGGTTTTTGCGCCATTTGGATTTAAGAAACCTCCTGAACCAAAACCTGAACCGCAGCCTCAACCTGAACCTGAGCCGACTCAGGGAGATAGTTCCGGCGAGGGGGGAACTCCGAAACCGTCAGGTGGTCCAGGTTCGCCTACGCAAATACCTGTTGGAACTGAAAAAAAGACTCACAAATTTCCATTGCCTCTAACCTTAAAATTAGATTTGCCTAAGAACATAACGCTTATGCAGGGTGAGGTTGGGTCGTACATCTTTAATTTAACAAACTTGGGTGATGGACTGGTATATAATTTAACTGTGTTTCATGAGATTCTGAAAGGATGGGACACTTCTATGCAATTTATTGACAATATCTCTGCTGGTCAAAAGATAAATCGGAGTATTGAACTGTCAGTGTATGAGAAGGCCATACCAAAGACCTATTATGTTCCTGTTATAATCAACGTTACCTATGATAACGAATCGAGAGAAGTAACTCGAAAACTTTTGAAAGTTATAGTCATACCTCGAGGAAACCTGAGTAGATTAATGGTTTTAGAGTATCCACGCACCGTTGTCTTAGCACCAAATTACGAGCAGAAAATTGCTTTCTTCTTGAAGAATATTGGCGACAGGGCATTGCCCAATCTTACTATTAAGTATGAACCAAATCCATGTATCGAATCAATAACCGGGACGGGTTATTTGAATTATTCTGATGAGAGGACTTTGCTTTATTCCTTTAAAGCGAAAGATATTTCAAGATGCCAAACAGATTATTATGTTAAGTTTTATTCAAACGATAAACTGGTAGGTTTTGCTCCAGTCACTTTTATTGTTAAAGAAAAAGGATTGTTTGGTAAACTGTTCGAAGCTTCAGAAATTAAATTGTTAATTTCGTTTATATTATTACTGCTATGGACGCTTGTTACTTACAGAGTGCATGAGTCAAAGAATGTGTGAGCTGGGTGAAAAATGAAATTTTTAGATTTTTTGATGAAAGGATTTAGAACGAATTCGAAAAATAAACAACACACTGATGATTTGTTTGATGTTTTTAATTCAGAATCTTCTTCATCTAAAGACCAATCAGGTTTTTATTCTTTTCAATCAAAGTCAAATCAACCAGAAAAGTCCTCTTCCACCTCTTTTTATGATACAAAAGATAACAGTTATGAAGTTAATTCAGGATTCTATTCAGGCAACATAACAGCAAAAGAAAATAAAAACAAATCAACTTTCTCAAAGTGGATTAAATCTGTAGTGTATGCAATTGAAGCATTTCTTCTTGCGCTCTTTTTGCATTATTTGTTGTCTTATCTTGGTGCGTACTGAAAGAACGTTTAATCAAAAAGAAGCTGCGGAATGTTTCGTTTTAACAGTTCTGATATTTTTTATTTCCCTTATTCTTAAACTCAACTTTTTAGAGCTTGTATTATGAATTTGATTTTCTTTTTTAGTTCAATTAACTCATCTGTTGAAATTGTCTCTTTTTTGTAGCTTATAATTACCATATTGTTAAAGAAATCAATGATTAAATCCCTGAAATCTTGTGGAATATCGTATCTTCTTTTTAATTCTTCAACTGCTTCGGAAAACGAACTCGCTTTTAGATTATATTTAATTTTAATCTTCGTTAACAAGTTGCTTGCTAATTTATGGATGTTTTCTGATTTAATGTCTTCAGACAGCATGCTTTCTAACTTTTCGTTAAATTCGATTTCGTTTAAGCTTTTGTTAAATTTAGAAATTGCTTTCTTGAATTTAAGAAACATAACCACAATCAATACAAGGTTTATCATGGAAAGGAAATTAAAAATTGAAATATTGCCAATCAACGGAATCACCTTTTTTATTTTTATATTTGTCTTTATTACTAATCATTATAAGCATTTTATTATAAGCAAAATTCCATGCAAAAATTTGCTACCTGAATTATTTAGTCTAAAACCTACAAACATATTTAATTTAACTCTATTTAAAGTTTTTTTCTCACTATGAAATAAATCTTTTTTGTTTTTTGGTTTTGAACGATTTAGGCAATTTCTGATTTGATTTCTGATTTGAATCGTTTTTAATCGTTTTTATTAATTTTTATTAGAAAACAATATAAAGCCTTTTTTATTTCTCGGTTTGAAAATGGCATTTGATCCAAGTTTAGATAAAGAATTGTTTAAAACTGAGAAGGTTTTTAATGGGACGAAACTCGTCGTTTCTGTGATGAGTTATAATGAAGGCAGACCAAAGGTTCAGATTTCAAGACAGAATTATGATTCTGAATCTGAAAGGTGGCAGTTTGCAAGGACAGGGAGATTCACAGCTGAAGAATGTGATGCCCTGATTGAAATGCTAAAAGAAGCAAAGCAAAACCTCTAAATTTGAATTTGACATTTTTTCTACTTTTTTCTGTTTTTTATTTACTTCTTTTATAATCAGTTTATTCCCTCGTTTTTTCACACAATTTTTATGGTGTTTTATTTTAAGACCTTTCCTGTCTCTAAAAACCACAGATATAAATCGAGTTCTCCCGGCGGCATTTCAAGTTGTTTTGAAATCTGTTTGAGTTTATCTTCAATTTCAAGATACTTTCTTCCTGTTAAACTCTTGGGTTTATCAATGATGTTATGTTCACATAATAAATCAATAATGTGAAAGTCGATTATAGCGACATCTAAAAAACCAGTATTCCTAAGAAAATGACTTGCTTCTTTATAGCCAAGTCCTTTTATGTTTTTCACGAGCCATTCTCTCCTTTTTTTGTCATCTTTTAAAGAAAAAATGGTCTCTTTTAGCGTATTTTTATATTTTCTTGCTTCTGCAATATATCTGGCTCGCGTATTTGGGAACCGGTGCCCTAATTCTTTTAGTTTGTTTGCAAGCGCCTTTTCGTTCAGGGTTATGAAACCATAGTTTATCTTGCGTTGAATTAGAACAGAGCGTTCAGCATTAAAGTTTGCAGTCAATAAACAAAAACATAATTCTTTAAAAAAAGTGTCTTTTGATTTTCCTTTAAAAGATTTGAATTCTTTTATTCTTTGGGAGATTGTTTGCCTTATTTTTTTGTATTCTAACTGCCCTTTTAATTGTTTGAGTTTTGACAGGAGTGTTGCCGGGCACGATGTGTTTTCAGTTTTTGTCATTGCTACCCTTCATGGAGACTGCTTTCTTATTAATCTTCCTAAAAGCATTTCCAAAAAACAGAATGTGTATTAAGATTCTTAAAATTACTGAGATTACATTTCTGCCAACTCTTTTAGGAAATCATTTGATCGTTCTTTATTTTTTTTATAGAACTGTTTGGCGTGGGCGACAATTAATGCATGATATTCTTGATATATTTTGAAATCTTTTGGCAAGTTTTCTTCAAAAAATTCTTTTATTTTATCATATTTTTCTTTGCCTGAAATTAATTTTAGATTTTTAAGCATTCTTTTAGTGTAAACATCAACCACGAATGAAGGAATCTTGTACGCATACAATAAAATGGAATCAGCGGTTTCTTTTCCAATTCCCTTTTTGGAGAGAAGCTCTTCTCTTGACGGTTTGCCTGTTTTGTTTAAAAACCATTTGGAAATCCGTTTTAGTCGTTCCGATTTTTGATTGAAATAGCCGGCGGGTCGTATGGCTTTTTTTAGTCTTGCATTGTCGGATTCAAGAATTGCTTTTGGTGAAAGAAGGTTTTCTTTTTTTAGGTTTATTAATGCTTTTTCCACCTGCAGCCAAGAGGTATTTTGCGCGAGTATCGTTCCGACAATTATCTCAAATTGCTGCATGGATGTTTTTGGCAATTTATAATCCGTAGGATGATACTTTAGAATAAAATCTCCGTTCTTTTTGTTGCTTTCTTCTATTAAGGGCCACCATCCCTGGGGTCCGTATTCTTTTAGAAGTCTTTCATAAATCTTTAGGATTATGGATGCTTTAGGTTTTTTGATATTCATACTATTCATTTTGATATTCATACAGTTATTGAAATTCCAAATTCTTTTATATTCTTTTTGTGTTGTGTTGTTGTTTAATGGTTGTGTTAAATTTATTTCACCCTGTTCTTTTATATTCTTTTTTATGTTTTCACACATATTTTTTGAAATGTCTTTTGATTGGGATTAGGTGGTTACAATCTTTTTTATATTTCAATTTATTTAAAAAGCTAAAATGACACTCACAGACAAATTAAAGATTGCGTATGCGGAACATCTTGTTGATAAATATGTAAAAAAAGCTCAGAAAACTCCAGCTGAAGTAGATAAAATCTTTAATGGGCTCAAAAAATACAGTACTAGTGAAACTTTTTCAAATTTAGCAGATTGGATAATAAACAACCCAGGTCCAAGGGAATTGTTTAAACGAATTTTTGAACGGGATGAAAAACAGGTTGAGATGTTCTTTAAAAACTTAATTGTTCATGGGGGGTTGGAATGGTTATTGAAGAATAGCAAACTTAATTCTGAGAAGGAATTCCCGGCACCATTTACTCTGTTAATCAGCCCAACAATGAGATGCAACCTCAGCTGTGAAGGGTGTTATGCAATTTCTTATGATAAGTCAACAGATATGAGCAAGGATTTTTTCGATACAATTCTCACAGAAGGGGAAGAAATGGGCATACACTTTTATACTCTGCTTGGTGGTGAGCCGAGTTTAAGGATTAAGGAGTTTGCAGATGTATTTAAAGAACATAACAAGTCCCTGTTTCAGATGTTTACTAATGCTACTATCTTAAGTAGAGATGAAGAAACTTTGGATACTCTTTTGGATGTAGGAAATGTTATTCCGGTATTGAGCGTAGATGGCCGAAAAGAACATACAGATAAAATGAGAGGTCCGGGCGTCTATGATGAAGTGATTAATGCAGCTGAAAAACTGAAAGAAAGAAACTTTTTGTATGGCATCTCTTTGGTTCTCACGAAAGAAGATTTTGAAGTGTTGTCAGATTTGGAATTTTATGATGAATGGGTTGATAGGGGCGCTTTGTTTGGATGGGTATTCTTATATATGCCTATAGCGAGATATTCTCATGTCGAGTTGATGCCCACGGCAAAGCAGAGAAAAGAGATGTATCCTGTTGTTCAAGAGGTCAGGAAAAGCAAACCTCTCTTTTTAATGGATTTCTGGAATGACGCACCAGCGGTAGATGGTTGTATTGCCGCTCGAAGATTTGCGCATGTAAATAATCAGGGTTATCTTGAACCATGCATTTTTGTACATCAAGCTGTAGATAACTTGCATGAAAAAAGTTTGAAAGAAGCGTGGAACTCTGATTTCTTTAATGCAATTAGACTGCATCAACCTCACACAGACAACCTTTTGCAGCCTTGCATGGTCATAGGCAATCCGAAAGTACTTAGGAACATTGATGAGAAGTACAAGCCGGTTTCTACGGATGATTACTCTGTTGAGCGTATCTTTGAGATAGCTGACATTCTTGATAAATATGCTGAAGAAGTTGCGAAAGAATTGAATCCATTCTTTAAAGAAAATTATCCGGATTTTTATAAAAAGTGGGAAAAACGAAAAGCTGCTCATAATGAAGGATTTGACAGAATCTGGCTGAAATATTTGCCTGAAGAGAAAAGAAAAGAAGTCAAGGAAAAATACTTGTTGTGAAATTAAACAATGTTGTAATTTTATCTTGTATTGTAATCTTATCTTGTAACTGATTGAGTGTGACAAATTTTTATATTGAATGTGTTCTTACTATTATTGCACAACTAAACAAATTTTTTAAAACATTGCCCATATAATATTGCTTTTAATTGATTTATGATTTAATTGATTTATGATTTTGTGTTGTGTGAGTTTAATGACTTTGCTTTTTGGTGATTTTTATGAAAAATTTGATTGAAATCAGGTTTCATGGCCGGGGCGGTCAAGGCGCTAAAAGTGCTGCACAGATTTTAGCTGAAGCTGTTATGCTGGAAGGCAAGTTTATTCAAGCTTTTCCAGAATATGGTCCGGAGAGAACCGGAGCTCCAATGAAAGCTTTTGTTAGAATCAGTGAGAACAGGATAAGGACATATCAACCAATAATTCATCCAGATTATCTTGTTGTGATTGACCCAAGTTTAATGAACTTTAAAGGAATGATTCTGCAGGGCGTTACGGATGAAACAATCTTGGTGTTAAATTCTAAGAAATCTGCTGATGAACTTAAATCATTGTTGGGGTTTAATGGCAGGGTTTATGTGCTTGATGCTAATGGTATTGCTATAAAGAATATCGGAATTAATAAATCAAATATGCCGATGCTTGCTGCTTTGGTTAAAGTCAGTAATTTGGTTGATGTTAACAAGGTAATAGAGGTTTTCGCTGATCACTTTAAGGATAAATTAAGTGAGAATGTGTTTAATGGAAACATTAATGCGATTTGGGAAGCTTACAATGGGGTGAATTTATGAAAGAAGGAATGAATAAGAGTTGGAAGGAAATTCCTGAAGGTGGATTAATTGTTGAACCCCACACATCTTTAAATAACAAAACAGGTACCTGGCGAAGTTTTAGGCCAAAATGGGATCCTGAGAAGTGTGTTCATTGTATGCTGTGTGTGTTTTATTGTCCTGATACCGCGATTCCTATAACTAAAGAGGATAGACCTAAACGATTGGATACGAATTTAGATTATTGTAAAGGTTGTGGGATTTGTGCTAATGTGTGCCCTACAAAAGCAATTGAAATGATTGAGGAAGGTGATGAGTGATGAGAAAAGCTTTAACTGGTGCTTATGCTGCTGCGGAAGCTATGAGACAAATCAATCCAGATGTTGTAGCAGCTTATCCCATAACTCCCCAAACTCCCATAATGGAAAGATTTGCTTACTTTGTGAATAATGGATTAAGTGATACTGAATTGATTAGAGTTGAATCAGAGCATTCTGCCATGAGTGCTGTCGTGGGAGCGAGCGCTGCTGGCGTTAGAGCAATGACTGCCACGAGTTCTGTGGGTCTTGCCCTGATGTTTGAAGTAGTTAATGCAGCATCTGGTCTGCGTTTGCCGATTGTTATGAATGTTGTAAATAGAGCTTTAAGTGCACCAATTAATATCCATGGAGACCATTCTGATAGTATGGCATGTAGAGATGCCGGCTGGATTCAGATTTATTCAGAGAATCCACAGGAAGTTTATGAGCATACCCTGTTAGCAACAAAATTGAGTGAAGATCACGATGTCCTAATTCCATCAATGATTATGCAGGATGGTTTTATAACCAGTCATAGTGTTGAACCTGTAGATGTTCTAAATGATGAAGTTGTTAAACAATTTGTTGGGGAATTTAGGCCCAAACATAGTTTGCTCCTTGATGAAAAACCTTTGACCATCGGCGCTTTGGAGCTCTATGATTATTTCTTTGAGACAAAAAGACAGCAGGAAGAAGCTATGAATGTTGCTAAGCAAAAATATTATCATTATGCTGACGAGCTTTCTAAACTTACTGGAAATAAGTATCCTATGGCTGAGAAATATCTTTTGGATGATGCAGAAATTGCAATTGTTGCGCTTAACTCTGCAGCTTCTACCACTCGAGTTGTGGTTGATCGATTGAGAGCTGAAGGTAAAAAGGTTGGTTTACTTAAAATAAGATTGTTTAGACCATTTCCTTACGAAGAAGTTCAGGATGCTCTTAAAAATGTAAATTTTGTTGGCGTTCTTGATAGGTCTTTTTCGTTTGGTGCTGATGCGCCAATTTTCGGAGAAATAAAAAATGCCTTATATGACTTGGATAAAAAACCAAAACTGCAAAGTTACATCTTTGGTTTGGGAGGAAGAGAGTTGTATGAAAAGGATATTGAATTGGCTTTTAATCAATTGCTTTTAGGAAATGTTTCCAAAGAAAAAAGGTACCTGAACTTAAGAGAGTGATAAAATGAATGTTATTGAATCTGTTAAAAGTCGAATTGCACTTTTGCCTGGGCATAGGGCCTGTGCAGGGTGCCCTGCTCCGATTATTGCAAAAGCAATTTTGTCAGTAATAGACAGTCCTGTTGTTGTGTCTAATGCAACTGGTTGTCTTGAGGTTACAACGACAATATATCCGCAGTCAGCATGGAATGTGCCGTGGATACACAACACTTTTGAAAATGCTGCAGCGACTTTATCAGGTGTAGAAACTGCATATAGAGCTTTGAAGAAAAAAGGCAAAATGACTAAAGAATTTAAGTTTATAGCTTTTGGTGGTGATGGCGGGACTTATGACATTGGCTTACAGAGTCTTTCAGGGGCTTTGGAAAGGGGCCATGACTTTACTTATGTGTGTTATGACAATGAAGGTTACATGAATACAGGCGGTCAAAGATCAAGCGCTACGCCTTTTGCTGCAAACACCACAACTGATCCGGTTGGAAAAGTCAGGAAAGGAAAACAAGAATGGAGAAAAGATTTGATCAGAATTGCAGCAGCTCACGGAATAAAATATGCTGCTCAAGCCTCCATTTCTAACTGGGCTGATTTGTTAAGGAAGGCTAAGAAAGCTATAGAAACTAAAGGTCCGACTGTTTTATTAGTATTGTCTCCGTGCATCGCTTTGTGGAAGATTCCAACAGATAAAGCTGTGGAAGTTTCCAAGAAAGCTGTTGATTCAAACTTTTGGCCGTTATATGAAGTCGAAAATGGTTATCTTAAGCTTAATTATGACCCCGGTGATAAAAAAATTTCTGTGAAAGAGTTCATTAAAATTCAAGGCAGATACTCTCATCTTTTGAAAGAGGAAAACAAATCTTTGCTCGAGAAGTTGCAAAAGCAGATTGATGAGGAATTTGAGAAAATTAAGAAACTTTCTGAATCCGGCTTGCAAGTGTTTTAGCATTATCCTTTTTTGAAGCTTATTTTTGTTATCTTTTATTATCTTTAAATTGATTTTAGTCTCTTTTGAAGGGAGATATTTCAAATGCTACTATTTTTGTGTTATCTGAAGAAAAGTTAATAACCTTTAAATATAAGGTTTTTTTTAGAATAATCGTATGAACTTGTTCCTGCTTTTGGCTTTGATTTACATATTCACTTTTTTTGCAGGCAGAATTCTTGAAAAAATTAAGATTCCCTGGATTTTTGCTTCTTTGTTATTGGGATTTATTTTTTCAATAAATAACCCTTTTTCTCAAATAACATCCTCTCACACTTTTATCACTCTTGCAGAATTGGGGATGTATTTTCTATTATTTATTATTGGGTTTGAGCTGAATTTGGCAACTTTTAAGAAATATTCTGGATTTATTTTCAGAGCAACCCTTTTTATTATCTTTTTTGAAGCGTTGTTTGGAACATTGCTTATCCACTTTATATTTAATTATTCCCTGCTTCTTTCATTTTTGATAGCTCTTTCATTTGCCACGGTTGGAGAAGCAATTTTAATTCCAATCTTAGATGAGTTTAACATGGTTAATACGAAGCTTGGGCAAAGTATTTTAGGTATTGGCGCATTTGATGATGTTATTGAGGTTTTTACCTTGGTCATATTAATGTTTTTAGTGGGTAAAAGTGCTTCTCTTCCGCATTCAAGTGCTGCAATGATTTTGTTATCTCTTTTTGCATTGTTTTCCTTAACAGTTTGGTTAACAAAACTCAGGAAGAAAGGTTCGCATTTTGGATTTAGAGGTATAGAACATTTGCTTATCTTTGTGTTTTTTATTTTCTTTATTTTCTTGGGTGTGGGTCAATACGCTCATGCTACCGCAATCGCAGCAATTCTTTCAGGCATTGCACTTAAAACTTTTATCCCAGAACAAAGATTAAAATTGATTGAGAGTGATATTAAGAGCATGGCCTATGGCTTTTTTACACCCATTTTCTTTTTTTGGGTTGGAAGCAGTATTCAAATAGGTTCATTATTTAAGTATCCGCTACTTCTGTTTTTGATATTGATAGTGTCAACCGGTGCGAAAATCTTAGCTGCTTGGATTGTTGGCAGGAAGGAGATTGGCCAAAAGGAGAGTTTATTGATGGGAGTCGGTTTGCTGGCAAGGTTTAGTACAAGCATCATCTTAATTAAGATACTGTTCGAAGCAGGGTTAATTGCGCAGAGATTGTATTCCTTGTTAATTGTTTCCAGCGCTTTTTCAATATTTGTTCCGCTTTTGTTTTCCTATTTGCTTATTGAATGGGGGCTTGTTGAATCTGACAAAAAACCAAACAAAAATAATCGAAAATTTGTTAAAAAATCCCTTTTGAGAGGTGCTTAAATGCTATCTCATGCAGGTTTAACCAGTGAAGAAGTTAGGAAAAAATTAAAACAATATGGTGCCAATAAACTTCAGAGAACTAAACGAAAATGCGCTTTGAAAATTTTTCTTTCCCAATTTACTTCTCCTCTGACTTTGATTTTAATCGGTGTAGCGATATTGTCTTTTGTTTTAGGTTATTTTCCTGGCCAGGATTCCAATTTAATTGATACGATGTTAATTCTCATCATTGTTTTTATCTCGGGAATTGCTGGGTTTGTTCAGGAATACAAATCTGAAAAGACTATTGAAGCTTTACAGAGAATGGCTGTGCCAAAAGCCAGGGTTATACGAGACGGGCGCGAGACTGAGGTATTAATGACAGAAATTGTGCCTGGTGATGTTGTGCTTCTTGACGGTGGAGATGTTGTGCCAGCAGATGCTAAACTTATTGAGAGTTATGATTTAAAGGTTAATGAATCCATATTAACGGGAGAGTCTAGAGCCGTTTCTAAAAAAGAAGATGACGAAGTGTTTATGAACACTTATGTTGTAAGCGGGGGCGGCATTGCAGTTGTTGTGGGAACTGGTATGAATACGAAAGTCGGCAAGATTGCGGAGAAGCTTCAACAGATTGAGGAACAGAAAACGCCTTTTGATAGGGAACTTGAGAGATTCAGCAAAAAGATTTCTCTTATGATTCTTGGAATTACTGTGATTATTCTTCTTGTGGGTTTGGTTAAATACAATTGGTATGTTTCGCTGCTTCTTGCTGTTTCCTTGGCGGTTGCGGCGATTCCAGAAGGGCTACCTGCAGTTATTGTTCTGACTTTAGCCAATGCAGCAAAAGTTATGTCGCGTAAGAATGCTCTTATAAGAAGACTGAATGTTACGGAATCTTTAGGTTCTGTTAATGTTATCTGTACGGATAAAACGGGCACTATCACAGAAGGCAAGATGAAGGTCAGGGAATTCTTTTTTGACAGAATTTATGCTGCTGCTGACATTAATAAGGTTGATGATTTTAGTAGGAAGATTACAAATACGATTCTGAATTATTGTAACAATGCAAAAGATGTTTTTAGGCAGGGGAAAAATGAAGTAATTGGGGACGAGACTGATGTTGCATTAAAGATGTTTGCAAAGAACAAAACCAATTTTCCTTTTCATAGATTAAAGGAAATTCCTTTTTCAAGCAAGCGAAAAATGATGAGTGTTGTTGGAAAAATTAACGAAACAAATTATATTTTAACAAAGGGCGCACCGGAAGTTATTGTGGAGAGATGTAATTCTTACTTAAAAGATGGAAAAATTATGCCACTGACTAAAGAAATTAAAAAGGAAATCCTTAAGCAAAACAAAATTTTAGCCAAGCAGGGAAGAAGGGTTTTGGCTTTTGCCTATAAAGATAATATGGGAATATCTGGAATCTCAGATTTAAAGATTCTTGAACATGATCTCATTTGGGTTGGTTTAGTATCACTAAACGATCCGCCAAGGCCTGAAGTTAAAGACGCCATTGTTGAATGTAAAAAAGCTGGAATACGAATAATTATGATTACTGGAGACAATCCTGATACAGCATTAGCAATTGCAAAAGAAGTTGGAATTCAAAGTGATGAAGCAATGATTGGTTCTGAGGTTGATAAGTTGAGTGATTTTGAGCTTGAGGAGAAACTGAAGAGTGTTAATGTTTTTGCAAGAGTTGATCCAATGCACAAGCTTAGACTTTTGGAAATACTTCAAAGGGCAGGCAACATTGTTGCTATGACTGGTGATGGGGTTAATGATGCTTTGGCATTAAAACGTGCAGATGTAGGCGTTGCTATGGGTATTAAAGGCACAGATGTGGCGAAAGAGGCCAGCGATTTGATTCTTCTCGATGACAATTTTGCAACAATAACTTCTGCCATAAAAGAGGGAAGGCGGATCTTTGACAATATCAGGAAGTTTGTAAATTATTTGTTTGTCTGCAATTTTGCTGAGGTTGGCATACTTTTCCTAAGTACGCTTTTCTTAACCTTGAATGAACCTGTGCTTTTACCTGTGCAATTATTATGGATAAATCTATTAACGGATGGCCTGCCGGCATTGGCTTTAGGAATTGATCCTCCAACAAAAGATATTATGGAAAAACCTCCACGGAAGAGGGGGGAACCAATAATTAACAAGCAATTGTTTGCTTTAATTTTATTAATAGGAAGCGAGAAGATGCTAATGTTGTTTTTGACTTTCTTTTTAATTCTTCCGCTAGGATTGATTAAGGCGCGAACTGCATTGTTTACTGGCTTAGTATTGTATGAGTTTGTAAGGATTGCGAGCATTAGAACACAAGAGAAACTTAATTGGCTATCAAACAAATGGTTGCTTGTTGCTTTGTTCGGTTCGTGGGCTTTGCAACTTATTGTAATTTATTCACCGACAAACAAATTTTTCAACATAATACCTTTAGGAATTTTTGAATGGGGTATCTTAGTTATAGGCACTTTATTAGTTTATATGCTCACGGTTTTAACGACTAAAATTATTGTGAAACATATAAAAGATTAAGCTGATTTTATTTTATTTGTTTTTATAAAGCTTCGGCGGCAAATATATTGTGCTTCACCCGAATAATCCTGACTTTCTGTTTTTCTCCAATCTTTTTGTGGGAACCAAAAACGCTTATCACACGGTTTATTCCGGGCGTTACGCCAAGCATTTCATTTGAAAACCTGCCGAAAGACCTTATTTCAACGGTTATTATCTGATTCTTTTTGAAAGGCAATTCTAGGACTTTGTCTTTTTTAATCTCAAACTTGAATTGTGTTAGGTTTGAATTGTATTTTGTTTCCCATTCGTGCAATTTTTTGTAGAATTGTTCAAAAGAAATTTGCTTTGTTGGCCTTTTTCCCGTTTTATACTCTAAGAAATTTTGAATGGCAATGTTTATTTTGTTCTTTGTCCCAAACTTGACGATTTCCTCAACCTCATTGTCATTAATGTTGTGAAGATATACCGGCGTGATTATTGGAGTTATTGAGGTGTGATTTTTTATGTATAAAATTGAGTCAATGATTTTTTTAGTATCATACGAATTTCTGTTGGAAAGGAATTTTCCCATATCGTTGCTTATGCTGTTTAATGAAATGTTTATTTGGTCGAGCCCTGAAGATTCGAGTTCGTTTATTTTCTTTTTGGTCAAAAGCGTGCCGTTAGTTATGAGAATTATCTTTCTTATTTTTGGATGCTCTTTTATTCTTGAGATTAACTCGTTGAGTTTAACATAAAGCATAGGTTCTCCGTGAGCGTTTATTACAACGGCAACTTCATTTTTTTTCAAATCAACCAACTTAAACAACTCCTGAATCAGGTATGCAACCTCTACAACAAAATCGTTTTGTCTTTTGTTTTCATCAACAGAACAAAAAATGCAGTCTAAATTACAACCCGTTAAGGGTTTTATTTCAACCCAATTAGTGTTTCTATCAACAATTCCAAAAGCGTTATGCCCAATGAGAGGCAATCCTGAATTGATGTTAATGTATTTTGTTCTTTTGCTATTGATGCTGTTTATTACAAAATTATTAATTTGTATTAAAACTTCATTGACAAGAGAATTTAATTTGTTCTTGTTATCGGAGTAAATGACTCCATCTTTTGTGCAGAATTCTTTGTGGAAGTTTTCGTCTATCTGTTTTGAAATGAAGAATATCTTATAGAGATAAACCATCAGTTTGTCTTTGTGTGCATAGAACTTTAAATCCCTGAATTTGTAGGAATGCATATCTTGTGAATGTTTCAAATGATTTATATTTCTTTTTGTGTTCCGTTCTTAATTCTGTTTTTCTTGTTCCCAATAGTAGATGCCTCCCAAGTCATCGCTACTTTTGTTGAATCTGATTATCTCTGTGAAGCCTGATCTTTTAAGGGTATTGATTACTGTTATAAGTTTTTCATCGCATTCATTTTTGTTATTGCACCATCCTTCTATCATGGCCTGTTTGTAAAAGTTTGGCAGTCCAATCTTTGATTCTTGTGAAGTTGAGGGAATTATTGCATAAAGACAACGCTCCTGAGACATTAGACTATTAAGCTGTTCAGGAATAACGCTTAATCTGAAATCGTCTATCCCAAACACTTCTAGTTTTTTTGGCGCTCGCGTGAGCAACAATCGATTTTGTTCTGTGATAAAGATGAAATTGCAGTCATCGTTCAAATTCTCTCTTATCTCCTTAAGTTCAGGTTCGCTGAACGGCCAATAAATTTTAGAAGGAATGTCTTTTAAGTAATAGAGTTGACTGGCGAATGATGATGACAATGCGAGAATAATTGCAATTGACAAAAACAAACTGAGCGTTTTCATTTTGTTTCTTTTCAGTGTTCTTAGAAAATAGGGCGCAATCATTGCCATAAAATATGTGGGAAAAATTGTATATCTATACGTTCCATTGATAAAACCGTCGTATCTTATAATAACATAAAGCACGAAGAAAAAGAAGACATTAAATGCGAAAATCTGGATTTTTTTATTTTTTCTTCCCAAGAGCAGGGAACTGATGAACAGCAGAAATACAATGCTTGAGTTTAAAGCTTCTTTTAAAAATGGAACAACCAAAAATCTAAATTCCGTTATCATGCATTTAAGGTTATTAAAGATTCTGGATGTTATATTATATGTGAAATGGTAATACATATAACTTAAAATTGCTTTCTCTCTTTGAGGTTTGGGCCCGAACAATTCAAGGTCTTTGGTAGTTGAATAAAATTGTGCAAGATTTGTTACGAAGAAAAAAAGTTCTATGAAAAGAAATATTCCGATTGATGTAAACAAGATTAACTTTTTGGTGGGAATTTGTTTAATTTTTTTGATTTCGTTTTTGAAATTGAAATCTATTTTGTTAACATACCAGTATTGAGCTATGAAGAATGGTAATAATAAAAAGACTTCAGTCCTGCTAAAAGCTGCAGTAATAAAAGAGAATAAAGCGCCTAAAGGTTTTTGTTCAAACATGAAATAATATGCAATCATAAGGAAAGCGATGGCGAAACTTGAAAATTCTTCGGAACCAAAATAAAAGTTTATTAAGTTGTTAGACAGGATTAAAAAAAGAGGAATGAATGCGATTAATCTGCTCTTGTGGATTTTCTTTGAAATTAAATAAACGGCAGTTAAACCAAGGAAACTTATAAAAGATGAAAAGTATGAAAAAGTTCTGAGACTGATTTTACCAAAAATTATGCCACTCAGTTTCAAGAACACGGTCATCCCAAAAAATCGTATGAACCAAGCTCCATCATCTTTAAGTTTTGCTATGGCGTCTTTAACGAAAGAAGTATAAATTATTAGTCTATAGGGAATCGCCCCAATCAAGACCCTAGTGATGACCATGATTAAAATTATAATTAAAATTAACCTGAATAATTTGTCTTTTTTGAAATTCTTGAAAATTTCAATTGAGAACAACAAAATAGAAATTAGATATATTAACATAGCTCCATATGTAAAAAAAGGATTATTTGAAACAGGAGATGTAGTGAAGTATATTACTGCAAATATTGAGAAAAATAATGCAACGAATACAAAACCTTTCAAAAGTATTTTATGATTCTCTTCCATTTTCGCACAGATTTTTTATCTGAACTTTTCTCACAAGTCTTTTACTTTTTGTTTTGTTTCTGTCTCTCAATTTTTCTTTTTTTAAAAATATGAATAAAACCGATGAATGAACTTAATATCATAAGTATACAAAGGAATTGTCCTGAGGTTATTGTTATTCCAAAAATGTTGGATTCCATCTCAGGTTCTCTAAAAAACTCAATAATAAACCTGAACAGGCCGTAAAGAAAAATAAACGACCAGAAAATGAATCCGTTTTTCTCCCGAAGCTTTGAAACCTTTTTATTTTTTGATTTAAGAAGATAAAGTAATATAAAAAAAATTACAAGATTTTTTATGGATTCGTAAATTTGTGACGGATGTCTGGGTCCAGCAACTCCTGGGAAATAGAATGCCCATGGCACGTTTGTTTCTCTTCCATAAAGTTCTCCATTCATTAAGTTGCCTATCCTCCCAAAACATAATGCCAGCGGGACAGGGACTATGAAAACATCTGCCAATTTAAAGAAGGGAATCCTTTTTCGTTTAGATATTATTATGCCTGCAACAATCGCGCCGATTAAACCGCCATGGAAAGACATTCCGCCACGCCAAATCTCAAATAAAAACAAAGGGTCCCTTTTGAAAGTGTCAAAAGCATAATAAAAAACGAAGAATACGCGGGCGAATATGATAATGAATGTGAAGGTTATAAATATTATGCTTAATATCTCATCTTTTGAGAGATTTAGTGATTTGCGCTTTTGAATTTTTGGGATTAACCAGTATGCAAGGATAAATCCTAAAACATACATTAAAGAGTAGTATCTTATTTCTAACGATCCTAATCGGAATAAGGCGGGATGGGGTGTAAAATGAATCATCTTTGAGTTTTTTACAATGCTTTTATTTATTAGTCTTTTGTTTTTGTGTTCTGAAAGTTAGATCGATGCCTCGCTCTGTTTAAGCAACAATTCTTTAGCTTCTCTTGCAGCTTGCAGTTCTTCATTTGTTTTTATAACCAAAACTTTTACTTTTGAATCTCTTGCTGAGATTACACTTTCGTTTTTCTTGTTGGCGTTGTTGTCAGTAACAACTCCAAGGTAAGTTAATTGTCTTAGAATTTCAAACCTTAAATAAGGATTGTTTTCGCCCATTCCTCCAGTGAATATAATTGCGTCTATGCCGTTTAAAGCAGCAGCATATGCTCCGATATATTTTACGACTCGATATAAGAATGCTTTGATGGCTAATGCTGCTTTTTCGTTTTGTTCTTTCTGAGATAAGAGAATTCGCATATCAGAGCTTAATTGGGACAATCCTAAAAGTCCGGATTTTTTGTTTAGTATTTTATTCATTTCTTTTACAGAGAGTTTCTCCTTTTCCATAAGGAAGGTAATTATTGCAGGATCAAGGTCTCCACTTCTGGTTCCCATTATTAATCCTTCTAATGGAGTGAAACCCATACTTGTATCAACACTTTTCCCGTTTTTTATTGCAGTAATGCTTGCACCGTTTCCCAAATGACAAGAAATTATTTTTTTAAGTTGGGAAAAATGTCTCATTGCTTCGCAGCTTACAAATTTATGACTTGTTCCGTGAAAGCCATATCGCCTAATCTTGTACTTTTGATAGTATTCGTAAGGTATGGCGTACATATGAGCATATTTTGGAATTGTTGAATGAAAAGCTGTATCAAATACTGCTACTTGGGGAATTCCTTTGAGCACTTTTGACATCTCTTCAATGCCAAGTATGTTCTTGGGGTTGTGTAATGGAGCAAGAGGGACTAAAGCTTTTAGTTTTGTTAAAATTACTTCGTTGATTAAAGTGGTTTCTCTGAATTCCTCACCACCGTGCACGACTCTATGTGCTACCGCATCAATTGTTTTTAATCTTATGGTATCATCAAGAATCTGAAGCATTTCTTTAATGCCTTTTGAATGATCAACAATTCTTCTCTTGAGCACTTCATTTTTTCCATTAAAAGAGAATTCAATTTTAGAATTTTCTAAGGATATTGCGTCAATTAAACCTGAAATCAGTTCTTCTTCGTCATCAAAAACTCTAAATTTTATTGAACTTGAACCGCAGTTTAATGTTAAGATTCTCATTGAAAAACACCTTTGTTTTCTTCGGTTTGAGCTTGTATGCTGGTGATTGCAGCAGTATAAACTATTTCCTGAACATTACAACCTCTAGATAAATCATTGATTGGCTTTTTTAATCCTTGAAGTATCGGACCAATTGCAACAGTGTTGGCGAATCTCTGAACAAGTTTGTATCCAATGTTTCCTGACTGCAAATCTGGAAATATTAAAACATTGGCTTTTCCCTTAATTATTGAATTTGGGCATTTTAAACTGGCAACCTTGGGGACAATAGCTGCGTCCAATTGAAGCTCTCCGTCAATTATTAAGTTCGGTTCTTTTTCTTTAGCTAGAAGCGTAGCCTTTCTAACTTTATCAACAAAAGCATGTTCAGCAGAACCTTTTGTTGAAAAGGATAACATTGCAACTCTTGGTTCTATGCCGAAGCTTTTAGCACTTTTTGCGGTGCACAACGCAATTTCACAGAGTTCTTCTTCGTTAGGATTTATGTTAACTGCACAATCTGCGAAGAAGAAAACTTTGTTTTTGTGAGTGATTATAAAATAACTTGAGACTTTGTGTATGTTTTCTTTTGTTCCTATTATGCCGAATGCAGCTCTTAAGGTCCTTGCTGTGGGATGACTTGCGCCTGAAACAATACCATTTATAAAATTGTTTCTGAGTAAAAATGCCGCGTAAAATAGGTTATCTTCAAGCGTTTGTTTTGCCTGTTCAGGTGTTATAGCTTTGTGTTTTTTTAATTCAAAGAACTGTTTGGCAAAACTTTCTTTTAACTGATTGCTGATTGCAATTGGCTGCAAGAAATCGTTAAACTTGAGTTTTATTTTGTGTTGTTTCGCGTTTTTTAAAATGGTTTCTTTATCTCCTAACAAAATCGCTTTGGCAATTTTTTGTTTTGCGATGATTGTTGCAGCTTTCAGAATTCTTTTATCGTCAATCTCATCAAACAATATCTTTTTAGGTTTGGTTTTGCTTAATTTTAAAATCTGTTTATAGATGTTCATAACACTTTAGATTTTCTTGGTTTTTTAAAAAGATTTTGGTGAATTGAAGAATATGCAGAGATAATGCACCTAATATTATTTTATTGCACATTAATTGAAACAAAAAGAACTCAAATAAAAAATTAAAATTTATTTAAATAAAATTTATTTGATTGTTATAATTCTGTGTTTGATTCTGTTAAATTCTCCGTTGTTTATGCTTAATCTTAACAGATACTCGCCAGGTTTGATGTTGTCAGGAATCTCAAGTTGTACTAATCTATGCACAGATTCCCCTGCATCAGCGTTTATTAATAGTTTTTTACCGATGCCTAAGTCCGGTAACATGAGCCATACTGAGAACTGCACTTTTTCTGCTTTCTTGTTTTCAATGTTAATGCTTACATCCAGATTTTTTCCACGGTAAGCTTCTGTTTGATAAGTAATCCTGCCAACCTCTATTTCTTCCCTGCTTGTTTTTGAGAACCCTTCATCAACGAAACCGTTGCAGTTGTCATCCAACCCATTTTTTATCTCTGGTTGAGGATACACTGCGCCAACGCATTCACTCCAATGACCGTCAATGCAGGTTTGTATTCCGAATTCGCAGATGCCTTTATTAGTTTCCGGCCCGCATTTTCGTGTTTCTCCAACAAAACATTCTGGCAATTCAGGTTCAATGTTAAGCACGACATTTACTACAGTTGATGCGTAATCATTATCCAAATCATAAACAATTAATGTTAAAGTCGTGGTCGTTTTTACTGGAGCTTTAGGAGTTACTTTAAGCAAGGTGCCGTTAATAACTTGAACGGAAAGCAAAGTTGAATAATACGAGTACGGTTGCCAGCTTAAAGCATAGCCGTCTTCTTTATCAAAAGCATAACCGCTTAGGTCAAACATTACTGCTTGATTGGGTTGCGTAATAACAATGTTTGGAATATTACCGATAATTTCAGGTGGATTGTTTAATATGACAATCTTTTTGTCCACTTCTCCCATTGAATTGTCAATAAGATTGATTGCGAATCCAAACACTGCGCTTTCTCCAATGAAAAAGTGTGATAGCGGTATTGTTACTTTAAAATGTTTAAACTCTGGCTGCAAGGCATCAGCATTAGAATCGTTCTCTAGGACAATGTAACCTCCTGCTTCATAACTTATCAAAATTGCCTGCTTAACCACATCTTCTTCGGTGAATTTGCCTTGTTCTAAGTCGTAAACTTTAAATCTCACATATAAGGAATCTCCTCTGTAAAAACTTTCTGAGGTTATGCTGTAATTTGGATCACTAAATATTTCAAAATCCTGGATCTGATATCTTTGAGTCAAAACTTCAAAACTTACAACTTTTGGAATTGCATCAAAGTAACCATTTTTCTGCGCAGTTATTATTATTTCTTGAGTTGAATCCAGCGTATTTGCTATGAATTCTGCGGAACAACCACCGCTTATTGAATCAGTCGTACAACTTGCAAGTTCAACATTGTTTGATGAATTTAGGATTTTAACTAATGCATTTGGCATTGGTTGATGTATATCATCAACAATTTTAACTGAACATACCTGTTTTTTCCCGGCAACGATCTTATCAAAACATTGTATTTCCGAGATGTTGAGTTGACCGGTTATTGTTACCGTTACTGAATCAGAATCATTGTATTCTCCATCCGATACGGTTAATGTTATTAAATATTCGCCAGGGGTTGAATAGTAATGTTCTACGACTTCAGAATCGCTTGTGGTTCCATCTCCGAAGTCCCATAGGTAAGTTAATTCATCGTTGTCAGGGTCGTAGCTTTGGGAGGCATCGAAAGTTATAGCTTCTCCCACTCTCGCCTGAGTTGCACTTGCGGTTAAAACTGCTACAGGTGGGTGGTTTTCTAAGACAACTTCATTTATTGTTATCATAATTATTTGACTATTGCTTTCAATTCCATCCGATACTGTTAATGTGACGTTATATTTTCCCGGTGTTGAATAGTAATGTTCTGCGACTTCAGAATCGCTTGTGGTTCCATCTCCGAAGTCCCATAAATAAACCAATTCGTCATTGTCAAGATCATAGCTTTCCGAGGCATCGAAGGTTATAGCTTCTCCCACTCTCGCCTGAGTTGCACTTGCGGTTAAAACTGCTACAGGCGGTCTGTTTTTGTTTAACACTTCAATATATATGGTTTCTTGTGAAGTTTCTTTCCCGTCACTTGCTTCAATGATAACCTCATACTCTCCCGCCTGCTCATAATTTGGAGTCCATGTGAATAAGTATTTTTGATAACCTTGAGTTTGTTCAATTAAATTGAACTCTGCATTTTCAGGTTTTCCGATGATATTTACGTTTAGATGGTCTTTGTCTGGTTCCAAAACTGATACATTGAATTTTAATTTTTCATTTTCATTGACTGTTTTTGAATTTCCAAATTCAACGCCAATTAATGGTTTGTGATTGGGAAGGGAGTAAATTGTAATCGTTTTGGAAGTAGAATCGGTTAATTCTCCATCAGAGATAGTTAAAGTTGCAGTGTAATTTCCTGGATTGTAGTAATTATGCGTTATTATTTTTTGATCACTTCTGGTTCCGTCTCCGAAGTCCCATAGGTAAGTTAATTCATCGTTGTCAGGGTCGTAGCTTTGCAAGGCATCGAAGGTTATGGCTTCTCCCACTATCGCTTCATCTGTGCTTGTTTGCATTACTGCTACCGGCATTCTGTTTTTGTTTAACACTTCAATATATATGGTTTCTTGTGAAGTTTCTTTCCCGTCACTTGCTTCAATGATAACCTCATACTCTCCCGCCTGCTCATAATTTGGAGTCCATGTGAATAAGTATTTTTGATAACCTTGAGTTTGTTCAATTAAATTGAACTCTGCATTTTCAGGTTTTCCGATGATATTTACGTTTAGATGGTCTTTGTCTGGTTCCAAAACTGATACATTGAATTTTAATTTTTCATTTTCATTGACTGTTTTTGAATTTCCAAATTCAACGCCAATTAATGGTTTGTGATTGGGAAGAGAGTAAATTGTAATCGTTTTGGAGACAGAATCGGTTAATTCTCCATCAGAGATAGTTAAAGTTGCAGTGTAATCCCCTGGATTGTAGTAATTATGCGTTATTATTTTTTGATCACTTCTGGTTCCATCTCCGAAGTCCCATAGGTAAGTCAATTCATCGTTGTCAGGGTCGTAGCTTTGCGAGGCATCGAAAGTTATGGCTTCTCCCACTATCGCTTCATCTGTGCTTGTTTGTATTACCGCTACCGGCATTCTGTTTTTGTTTAACACTTCAACAGCAATTACCTCGTGCGCAGTTTCTTTTCCGTCACTGGTTGAAATTGTTATGACATAAACTCCTGCCTGTTCATAATTTGGGGTCCAATTGAATATGTATCTGACATAACCTGGAATTTGTTCAACTAAAATGAAATCCGCATTACTTGGTTTTCCGTTGATACTAACAGTTAATTCGTCGTTGTCAATATCGGTTGCTTCGATATGGAATGTTAATGTTTCCCCTTCAATAACCTCTTTTCTTAATTCTCCTTCAACAGCTATGACTGGTTTGTGATTGATACTTTCTTTTATAGTTATTTGTTTCGAGACATGAGCTACTCTATTTCCATCTGACACTACCAACATTACAAGATACTTTCCAGGTGCGGAGTAAGAATGATTAACAATTTTTAGTTCACTTGTAGTTCCGTCTCCGAAGTCCCATAAATAAGTTAATTCATCGTTGTCAGGGTCATAGCTTTGCGAGGCATCGAAGGTTATAACTTCTCCCACTCTCGCTTCATCTGTGCTTGTTTGTATTACTGCTACTGGTGGAGAATTAATAATTTGAACAACATCCGAACTAACTTCATATCTATGCTTTGAATCATAATACGAAATGCATTTAACTGTGTCGCCCTTTTGAGTTAATGTGTGCGATAATCTTGATTCCTGTTTAATATCAGGTTCGGCAAATGCCTTTATTCCATTTATCTCCCAGACAAAGTAATAATAATCATTGTCTGCGCTTCTGCATATAAGGTCATCACTGCTCACGGGATTGTCTGGTCTAATTATTACATAATTAGATGTTATGTATGAGAATGCAGTATTACTTACAATAGGTATAATCAGCAAAAGCCCCAACACAAAAATCAGCTTTTTTGAATTCATATTTGCACCTCTTTTTTTATTTTAATTTTATTTGTTTAATTTAGTATTCTTTCAACTCAAAAATAACATAAACACCATAATCTCGCTTCAATATTAGAGTCGCTTCTCAACTTTTCACAAGTTGTGCCTCGTAATTATTTTGGAGTAGTGAACTGAATACAAAACATCTATATAAACTTTTCTGTTTTAGAACCACTCTTTAATCGTAACTAATCCGCGGTAAGTTTTTAATTTATGAGCATTTTTGCTTTCATATGAAACTTAATGAACTAAAAAAAAATATTGATAACCGATTTTATGAAGCACTTCAGAGTCAGGGAATTGATGAATTGAGACCTGCCCAGGAGAAAGCGATTAAACAGGGTTTGTTTGATAAAAAGAATATGCTTGTTTGCACTCCAACTGCTTCTGGTAAAACTTTAATAGCCGAGTTAATTATGATTAACGAATTGTTAAAAGATCCTGGGTCAAAGGCAGTTTACCTGGCCCCTTTGAAAGCGTTAGTTAATGAGAAATATAATGATTTTTTGAATAAATATGGTCATCTTATTAAAATTGCAAAAAGCACGGGCGATTTTGATTCCAGTGGGAATTTTCTATCGGAATTTGATTTAATTTTAACCACGCCGGAAAAACTTGATTCTTTGATAAGACACAGAATAAGTTGGATAAGAAAGGCATCTGTGCTTGTGGTGGATGAAATCCATCTTTTAAATGATGTTGAGCGGGGTCCTGTTCTTGAGATTATCATTACTTTATTGCGCACCATTTTAAAAAATATAAAAATAATAGGTTTGTCTGCGACAATAGGTAATGCCCAGGAATTAGCTGAGTGGTTGAATGCTGAATTGGTGATTGATGACTGGAGGCCCGTTAAGCTAAGACAAGGTGTTCTTTATGATGACGAAATAGAGTTTTTTGATTGATTCTTTTAAGAATGTTTTTTAATTGAATATTAACTGAACAAAGAATTCAAATTATAAAACCAAAAATTCAAATATCTTTTTTGTAATCCCTTTACGAGTGAAACCCTGTTTCTTGAAGCTTCATTTTTGCTGAAGATAAAGTGAATAAAGTAATGCTTTAAATCAAACTTGTACAATGACAACTGAGAAAACACAACAAGCAATTGAAACGCCTTGGCATCTGAAAGCTTTGCAAGAATAACAATTGCAAAATTTCAAACCCTTAAAAACTTAGAACTAATGAAATTCTGAGGATGACAACGTTTAAGAAGTATTTGATAGAGAATTCTGGTTATATGAATTGATTGTTCTTAATGAGATTTTATAAAAAAGTTCCACAATATTGAGAAATTATTTTGTTTTAATTGTATTCTATTTGCATTTTATTAACTTAAAAGTTTAAACGAAATCTTTAAATATTAAAATCCCTGAATTGACGATATCCCAAAGAAAGGGTTATAAAATGAACAAGCTAAACAAACCCAAATTACAGCAAAAAAGTAAAAGTTTAATGGTTTTACTTACGATACTAATCTTTGTTGCCTTTTCAATAATAGCATTAATGATTTCTCCAAAAGTAACTTATGCTTAT
>CAYLQM010000008.1:0-34969 GCA_964386095.1 uncultured Methanosarcinales archaeon | reverse complement strand
TAAAAATGCCTCATCAATGTGTTCACTGTGGAGCGATTTATGAAGATAATGCTAAAGAGATTTTAGAGGGATGTTCTCATTGCGGTTCAAAATTATTCTTCTATATCCGAAAGGAACGGCTTGATGAGTTAAAAGTCTTAAGAAAAAAACTGTCCCGCGAAGAAATTAAGAAAATTGAAGAAGATATTTTAGATTTGGTTGGCGAGGAAGTAGATAAGGACAAACCTGTAGTTTTAGACTTAGAAACCGTTAGGATTGACAAAGAGGGAAAGTACCTAATAGACCTTGTTAATCTGTTTAAAGGTTCTCCTCTCGTTTACAAAATTGCTGAAGGAAAGTACTACATTGACCTTAAGCAGAGTTTTGATTCTCTTATGAAAAATAAAAAGAAATAAATTGAATTGTTTACAAAATTTTAACTTTAATTAGTTTATCATGTCGTGTTCTAAGAAACCTGATACCTTAATACTGCAGCTATTCCCCCAATGCCGTCAATCTGTTTGGAAGCTTCTTGGGTAATGATAGTTATTTTCCCATTCATGTTTTCCACTAACTTCATAATCTCTGACAGTTTTTCGAATCTATCTTCATTTTTGAGTTGAATGACTTTTTTTTCGCTAACCACAAGCTCCTCAACAGCCCCAATCTCAGCTGCAGTTTTGACATCATTTATGCCATAAGCAATTTTATCATTTTTTGCGATTCTCGCTAATATTTCATCAACTTTCTTTGTATCGTCAGCTATTTTAAGTTTAGACATCTCATGTTTAATCTCGTCGCTTAAAAGCACTTCTCTAATACCAGATTCATTTACTGAGTTCACGCAGGCAAACACCGCTTTATGTTTCAGTTCTTGTTTGGCAAGCTCATACAACTTGTTTTTGAACAGGAACGGGCATCCGATTATTATTGCGTCAATCTTGCGATTTGTTGAAAATGATATTATTTCTTTTATGAATTCTTCATAATGTTCGTTATCCTTTCCAATTCGTTTTGAAGAAGGGAAACTTTTTCTTGATAATATCTTTATTGAAGAATTTGTCGCTTCCGCAAAAAGCCATTCATTCCTGTCAAAGAGTCCAATTAGAAAAAGATGTTTGGGTTTCTTGCTTTCATTCAGTTTTTCTTTAAAATAACTTGTCAATTCTTTTTTATTGAGTTTTAACTCATCCCCCGACTCAAGATTAATCGATTGATATGAGTTCTTTGGGACCTCATCATGTTCCACCACCGTTCTTCCTAAAACCTTTAATTGATTTCCCTTGTACTCGCTCTTTTCAACCTCGAGAGTTGTAAAGAATCTAATTTTTTTAACTTCATTGGAATTAGGTAAGCTAATTTTCCGATAAGCTTTCCCTGAAACCAGATCACCTTTGTCGATGATTAAATGCAAATTCCACAAATCATCTTCATTTTCAACCAAAAATGCAAATTCCTTGTTGCGAAAGTCTTCTTTCAACACCTTCATTTTTATCTTCAAACATCATAAATCAATTGTTATTTTTATAACTTTGGATGAATTAAACAAAGTTGATTGAATTTTGAATCAAAAAACCTTTTAAATGATATCACTTTTAACTTGTTTCATGATTTCATTAGGTATTGAAAGCACGGCTCACACCTTTGGCATTGGTATTGTTAGTGACAAACGTGAAGTGCTTGCAAACGTCAGAGATGCTTACTCAAATCCTCAAGGTGGCATGATCCCTAACGAACTGGCCAATCATCATGTCTTAGTTTTTCGACAAGTTTTCAAGAAAGCTTTAGCCAAAGCTTCAATCTCTCCTAAAGATATTGATGTCATCTCCTTTTCTCAAGGGCCAGGTATAGGTCATGCTTTAAGAATAGGTGCAGTCTTTGCTCGAAGCTTGACTTTATTGTTAAATAAACCTTTAATTGGCGTAAATCATTGTATTGCTCACTTAGAAATCGGAAAAATGCTGACTGAAGCAAAAGATCCCGTTCTGCTTTATGTCTCGGGAGCCAACACTCAAATTATAGCTTTTGAATCTGACAGATATAGAATCTTCGGCGAAACTTTAGATATGGGTTTAGGAAATTTTTTAGACACTTTTGCGAGAGAAACCGGCATAGGTTTTCCAGGCGGTCCTGTTATTGAGAAACTTGCAAGAAAGGGTTCTCATTATATTGAACTGCCTTATGTTGTTAAAGGAATGGACATTTCATTAGGAGGGATATTGACTAATTTAAAATCCAAGCTTAATAAATATCCTCTTGAAGATTTATGTTATTCTCTTCAAGAAACAGTATTTGCGATGATTCTGGAAGCAACAGAAAGAGCAATGGCACATACAGGAAAAAACGAACTCTTATTGGGAGGAGGAGTAGCTTGTAATCAGAGATTGCAGGAGATGGCAAAAATTATGACTAAAGAACGTGGTGCTAAATGTTTCATTCTTCCAAACGAATTTAATGTGGATAATGGCGCTATGATTGCTTGGCTTGGCTTAGTAAATTATAAAAAGGGGAAACAATTAAAGGTAAAAGATAGTGGAATAAGGCCTTATTGGAGAACCGATGAGATTTAATCTTTGTGATAAAAATGGCTTTGAAATGTGAAATTTGCAATTCAAAAATCAAGAGAACTTTTTTAGGCAAACTTTTGGGGACAGTGATAAAAGACGGGAATGGAAGGCTTCATTATGTTTGTTCAAATTGTCAGTCTGCTTTCAATAATGATAAGATTCGGATGTTAGAACAAATTAAAAACAAATGAGTAAAATGGCAGAACCAAAAATCTTTGTTGTAATCCCAGCTTATAACGAAGAGAAAACTCTCGCTAAAGTTATCTCAGAGCTTAAATCTTCGGGTTACTGCAATATTGTTTTAGTGGATGATGGTTCTCAGGATAACACGAGTTTAATCGGTTTAAAAAATAGTATTTATACCCTGCGGCATTTAGTAAACTTGGGTCAAGGAGCCGCTCTTAGAACGGGCATACTTTTTGCATTATCTCAAGGAGCAGATATAATAATTACTTTTGATGCGGATGGTCAACATCAGGTTTCAGACATTCCAAAACTTGTTAAGCCAATTCTCCAGGCAGGGGTTGATGTAAGTTTAGGGTCCAGGTTTTGTAAGGGAGCTGTTGTGGAGAACATACCTTTTTCAAGAAGATTGTTTCTTAAGTTAGGAATAATCTTTACGAGAATTATATCCGGAATAAAGGTAACCGATACGCACAACGGATTAAGGGCACTATCAAGAAAAGCTGCTCAAAAAATTAATATAAGTCTGAACGGAATGGCGCACGCTTCAGAAATCCTGGATGAAATTTCTAAACATAAATTATCATATGTGGAAGTGCCAGTGAAGATTCGTTATACCGAACAGTCGTTAAAAAAGGGTCAGTCAACTTTAAATGCTTTCAAAATTGCAACCCGCGTTATCATAAAAAAACTGCTTGATTGGTGATAAAAAATGAACCTCTTCCAATTAATTTTGGTGTTTGTTGGATTAACTTTGTTGGTCTCTTCGAGAATTCTTTATTCATATAAAAAGATAACCAAAAGCTTCTTGGCAACCCTCATTTTTAGTTCGTTAATTATGCTCATTGTTGGCAGTTTTCCAGAGATCACTTCTTTCTTCTCTATTGTGTTGGGTATCGGACGAGGTGCAGACGCGGTTGTTTATTTATCCATTATCTTCTTATTTTTCATGCAGATTAAAATAAATCTTAGACTCACAGAACTTGAACATAAACTGAGCAAATTTGTGCAGAATCTTGCATTGGAAAACGCTAAGATTCCAAAAAGAAAAAAAACCAAGAAAAAGTGATTAATTTATTTTCGTTTTCTCCGCCTTCTTTTTTTATTTGGACTCGTTAACAATTTGATTTCCGAGTAAATTAATACAAGAATTAATGCGATAATTATTGAGATGATTATATGCTTGATTGAAATCTTTTCCAGGATACTTTTCTCTTCTTTTATCGGAGTTTTAATCGTAATGTTTCCCTTGTTTTCAATCAAAGGTTTAATGTTTTCGGTTGTGATAACTTGAGAACCGTTTTGAATTTCATAAATTATGCTGGATTTTTCGTTATAGATTGTATTGTTTTTTAACATTTCCTTTTCGATCAGAATTTGAACTTGAGAATCTTCAATCAGACTTTCACTTTTCTTTATATTGCTGTAATCCACCAAAATTTTATTGCTTCCTTTTATCAACAAAAAGTTTTGACTTATGTTTTCAATTAGAGGGGACACGATGCTTATATTAGATGAATTTCTGATTACAAACCCAACAACTGAATTAAATAAAGACAAATCTTCAAACTTCGTAATGTTGCACCCCTGGCAAAACACGCCCACTTGCGATTGACTTATTTTATTCTGCGACAATACTCCTTTTTTAGCAAACTTTATCGATAAAGCTTGCTGGGTTGAATTCTTAATGAAGTTATTAGAAACTGTTGGTTGAGAACAATTTATTGCCTCAATTCCTATCATTGAATTTTGGATGTTGTTTCTTATAATCTTTGGCCACAAGGTTTTATCTAATTGCACACCTGCTCCTTCACATTTCAAGAAACTGTTGTTTTCAGCAAGAAAATAGTAATTATCCGTTATATCTACGCAGTGGCTGTACGCAGAATCAAAACAATTATTTTTCAATTCTAATTTAACGGAGTTTGATGAGACAACATCGCGCTGCTCGGCATCGATTCGAGAGCCCTCAATCAAAATATTTGAAGAATCTTCTATAAACACGCCTTCCAGGGGTTTTTTGATGTAAACTGAAATTATGCTTACATCTTGTGCTTTTTTTATTTTTATTCCAGAATATCCGCCTTCAATTATTACATTTGCGAGCGTGATGTTTTTTAATATGTTTGTTGAATTGCCGCCTATAAGAATTGCCTTCTCGCCTTTTTCAAAAAATCCATAGATTCTATTCATTTTTCCGTCAATCAAGACATTGCTTGAATTAACCTCTAAACATATTTTCTCTCTAGGGTCAACTGTTAAACTATTGCTGAGAATATAAACGCCCGGTTTGTCAATTTTGGTGCAGTTAGTGAGATGTTGCGTTCTGGAATCATACTGCGAATTACCGATGGCAACAGACACTTTTGAGATGGATATAAGAAGAATTAGACAAAGCATTAAAACAATTTGCTTGGTTTTTATTGCAATAATACCTTTCATATTTTTATTTTGGAGACTTTTGTTTAAAAATTTTGCTTAGTGTGTGATGAACAATGTCTTTTTACTTTTTAATCGCGTTAATGAAAAAATTTTATAAATCCCTATATTTAAAGTTTAACCAATGAATGTTAAATTCTCAAAGGACACGAACATAATCATAATTTTCGTTTTATTAGCAATATTTTCTTTAATCATAATTTCTCCAATCTTTAAACAGATTTTATCAGCAGTTATATTAACCATTATTATTTATCCTTTATATTCCAAGATTAAAAAAAAGTTGAAATTTGGCTGGTTGTCAGCTCTGATAATAATTATTCTTTTGGTGATTTTGACTTTTCTCTCAATTTTTGCTGTCAGCCGTTCCTTATTAACCGAAACATATAATCTGTTTTATTCAAACGAATTTAAAGTAGATGATTATCTTAATAATTCCCTCATAAAAAGCTTGCCATTTTACTCGCAGATAACAAAAAGTTCAGAATCTATAAAAAGTTTCATTGTATCAAAGATAACGGATTTTGTAACAAGCATACCCAGCATGCTTTTTAATTATATTATCGTTCTCGCAATTACTTTCTTTTTATTAATTGACGGAGTTCGCGGAATTCAGTCCTTAACAAACCTAAAGTTAATCCACAAAAAACATTACGATTTTTTTATGAAAGAAATTATTAATATTACTTATGGAATTGTTTACGGTCAGATCTTGGTAGCTTTAATTCAAGGTTTTTTTGGAGGGATTGGTATTCTGATTGGCTCTAAAATTTTTGGAATTGCCAATGCTTCACCGCTTATATGGGGAAGTTTGATGGCAATCTCGGCATTAGTCCCGATGTTGGGCACAGGTTTGATCTGGGGCCCGTTATCCTTCTTTAGAATTTATCAGGGAATAATTCTTAATGATAAAAGTTTGATATTTTATGGCATTTTTATACTTGTTTGGGGCGCTGTTGTTGTTTCCAACATTGATGGAATAATAAGACCATTTTTTGTAGGTTCCCGGATAAAAGTTCATCCGTTAATCGTTCTAATTGCCGCCATAGGTGGTTTGATGAAACTCGGATTTATAGGAATTTTTGTTGGGCCGATAGTTTTAGGATTATTAATAAAATCCGTTGACATATTTTTTACAATAAATCAAAAAGAAATTGAGAGGTGACTTTGTGAAATTAAAGCCGAAACATATACAAATATCCTCAGGCGGACCTTATGTAGCAATATTGAACCTAAAGGATTGCGAAGATAATGACATTCATAGAGGAGATAGAATTCAGATTTACTCTAAATCAAAATCAGTCGTTGCAATTGTTGATACAACTATGGATGATAGTTTTGTTGCGCAGGGAGAAATAGGATTCACTTATGAAATCTCAAAGAAACTGAGAGTAACCAATCCGGTTTCTGTAGAACCGATGGGCAAGCCTTATTCTTTAAAGCATATCAGGAAAAAACTTGATGGTAGTAAATTAACCAAAAAAGAAATCTTTGAGATTATAAGCGATATTGTGAACAACAAGCTTAGCGAAGTAGAGATTGCTTATTTTGCCGCAGCAGGTTATGTTAGGAAATTTAGTTTTGAAGAAACCGTGGCATTAACTGAAGCGATGGTTAATACTGGTTCCATTCTGAACCTTAATTCAAAGATAGTCTTGGACAAACATTGTATTGGTGGTGTCGCTGGTAACAGGACGACTATGCTCATAGTTCCCATTTTGGCATCTTTGGGATTTGTTGTTCCCAAAACTTCATCAAGGAGTATAACAAGCCCTGCAGGTACTGCTGACACAATGGAAGTGTTGGCTAATGTTGCTTTGGATTTGAAAACAGTTAAGCGAGTTGTGGAAAAAACCAACGGTTGCATAGTTTGGGGTGGGGCGCTTTCGTTAGCTCCTGCAGATGACGCAATAATCAGAGTTGAACACCCTTTGGCAATAGATGCTGTTGGTCAAATGATAGCTAGCGTGTTGGCTAAGAAAAAATCCGTTTCAAGCACCCATGTTTTGATTGATGTCCCGTATGGACGGGGTTCAAAAGTATCAGATTTGAGAAAAGCCAAAAAACTTGCGGAGCTTTTTGTAGCTGTTGGTAAACGAATCGGATTAAAAATAAAAGTGGTGTTCACTGCTGGTAAAGAACCTGTTGGCAATGGTATTGGGCCTGCTTTAGAAGCTCGGGACGTGCTTTATGTACTGATGAACCATGAAAATCAGCCTTTGGATTTAAGAGAAAAAGCATTGATGCTCGCTGGAAATTTAATCGAGCTTGCAACACGAAAAAAGAACGGGTATAGACTTGCAAAGAAAGCTCTTGACTCGGGATTGGCTTATAGGAAAATGATTGAAATCATTAAAGCTCAGGGTAAAAAAGTTACAAGACCTCAAGAGATTACGCTTTCAGAGGATTATTTTGATGCGAAGGTATCCAATTCAGGGATAATCAGCTACTTAAACAATAGATTAATCTCAGAATTAGCACTTACTGCCGGTGCTCCTAAAGACAAACGAGCAGGTATTTATCTTTTTAAGCACACAAAGCAAACAATTAAAAAAGGCGAAACTTTATTTAGGGTCTATGCAGAGAACCCTAAGAAATTGGCCTTCGCCAAAGAATTTTATGAAAGAAATAAAAAACATTTCATTGAATTAAAATGAAAAAAAACAAAATGTTTTTTGTAATATTGATTGTTTTTACGTTAGTCTTAACATCTTGCACCACTTTACAAAATGATTCTCACAAAGTGGAACAAAACCCCATTAGGGCTTTTGTCAACAAATCCATAAAATCCTTAGATGATTCTAATGATGCTCAAAAGAAGAATGAAACGGAAACAGTTAAATTATGTAACAAAACATTGCTGAAAAATGTGACAAAAATTGTAGAAAGACATATTAATGGTTCCAGTTGCAATATTAGTTATTACAATCTTTCGATTTCTGCAGATTATGGCAAATGGTTTAAAAAACAAGAACTTTTGACAAATGACTTTAAATGGTATTATTTGAGGAAATTCAATGTGTTTAATCCTTACGATAAAATTGTAGTTGTCGAGATGTGTTTGAAATTTTATAAACACATTTGGCAAGATTATTCAAAAGAGATAGAATCGCCGCTGTGCTTTACTCGAGATATTTATCCAAAAACATCGTGTGGAATATCTTATGAATGGTATGTTGACAGAGACGATGACCTGTTTTACAACCTAACCCTTCTCAGAGTTTTGGATTTTAATCAATCTTATGAATATCTTGAAGAAAAGAATAACAGAGCAAACGCTGATAATGTCAATTTGAAATTGAATCCCGAATTGGTAAAGAAATTAGGTGGCTGTTTTATGGTGGTTAACAAAACAGTTTATGAGAACATTACTGTTATCCAAGAAGTAAACATAACCGTGCCTTGTTCAGAACTTAATCAGACTAACTGATTTTCTTTTTTATTTTCTAAACGAACTTATTTTTTATTTGCAATCACAACATTTTTAAAATAGCATTATAGCCTTTATTACTATGGTTTTAGATAAATTAGGGGAATCTTTGCGTAATGCTGTTTTAAAGATAAGAGATGCGATTTTTGTTGATGAAAAGTTATTGAATACTGTAGTTAAGGAACTTCAGCGAGCTCTGCTTCAAGCAGATGTTAATGTTAAATTAGTTTTTGAGATATCGAGCAACATTAAGAAAAGGTTTAAGGAAGAGAAGCCTATTCCTGGCTTGTCACAGAAGGATTTGGTTATAAAAATTCTTTATGAAGAGTTGGCAAACCTTCTTGGTGGAGATATAAAACCGATTGAAATAACCGAAAAACCGTTCAAAATATTTCTTGTTGGTTTGTTTGGATCCGGAAAGACAACAACTGCAGGAAAATTAGCCAATTACTTTTCAAAACGAGGTTATAAAGTTGCTCTACTCCAAACAGATACCTGGAGGCCTGCTGCTTACGAGCAATTGAAACAATTGGGAGAGAAGGTAAAAGTTCCCGTGTTTGGAAACGCTTCGCAAAAAGATCCGTTAAAAATTTACAAATCTTTTGAAAAACGGCTCTGCGAATTTGATGTTGTCATCATAGACACCGCTGGCAGGGACGCTTTGAGCGATGATTTAATAGAAGAACTAAACAAATTGTATACTTATGTCCTTCCTCAGGAGGTTCTTTTGGTATTGAGTGCAGATATAGGTCAAACGGCAGAAAAGCAAGCCACGAAGTTCCATGACGCGGCTCATATAACCGGGGTTATTATAACAAAGCTGGATGGCACTGCAAAAGGTGGCGGGGCTTTAAGTGCGTGTTCTGTTACAAATGCAAAGGTTAAGTTTGTGGGAACGGGGGAAAAGATAAACGATTTTGAACAATTTGATCCTAAGGGTTTTGTTGGACGATTGCTCGGTTTAGGTGATTTGAACGCTTTACTTGAAAAAGCTAAAGAAGCAATAGATGAAGAAGAAGCGAAAGATTTAGGGGAAAAGTTCCTTAAAGGCGAATTTAATCTTATTGATTTATACAAACAGATTGAATCAGTAAAGAAGATGGGGCCATTGACCAAGGTATTAAACCTGATTCCAGGAATGGGTTCTTTAAATATCCCTAAAGAGATGCTTGAAATGCAGGATGCTAAGTTGGATAAATGGAGACATATTTTTAATTCGATGACTAAGGAAGAACTTGAAGACCCAACAATTATCGATTTATCCCGAATCGAGCGTATAGCTAAAGGTGCCGGTGTTTCAATCTCCGAGGTAAGAGATATTTTGAAATACTATAAACAGTCTAAGAAGGTTGTTAAACTTTTCAAAGGCAAAAATCCGAAACAGCTTGAGAAGATGGCTAAGAAACTTGGCGGGTTTGGAAACCTGCAGATTTAACAGCATTGGACATTTTTATGCGTTTTGTTTTTAAAACTGAATTTTATCAACATTAAATATATGATTGAGAAAACATTCATCTTCTTAAAAGGTATTTCTTACAAAAAAGAGAAAAAGCTCTGGTCAAGTGGAGTGCTTTCTTGGGAGCAGTTTCAGAATTCAAACTTGCCTCTCAAACACAAACAAGAGCATGATGCTTTGCTTAGGAAAGCGCAACGGAATCTTTATTCCAACAACTCGAGATTCTTTGCAAGGTTATTGCGTTTGAAAGATAATTGGAGATTATATAATTATTTTAAACAGGATGCCGTTTTCTTGGACATAGAAACCGTAGGTTGCAAGATTGTTTTAATAGGTATTTACAACAATTATGATTACTCTCCTTTTGTTTATGACTATAATCTTGATTTAACTAAAGTTCTCTCAAAACTAATTCGCTCAAAGCTTTTGGTTGTGTTTAACGGAGCAGCATTTGATATTCCAAGATTATCCAAACTTTTATCTTATAACTTAACTCAGATTCCGATATTTGATATAAGATTCAGCTTGCTGTCGGCTGGTTTCTCCGGCACTTTAAAAGAATTAGAAACAAAATTTAACATCTATAGAAAACCCGAACTCAAATCAGTAGATGTATGTTATTTGTGGAACAATTTTGTTTATAACAAAAATTCTTCAGCATTGCGACGATTGATATCTTACAATTTCGAGGACACATACAATCTAAGACTTCTTGCAGACAAGACGTATTCTTTTCTTGAGCAAAAGAACTTAACTTTTTAAGGGAATGCAACCGTTTTTTAGAAAAATTTTAGAAAAAGGAAAGTAAAATTTATTTCTTAAATTTGCACACAAAATTGCCAAGGTTTTTTAATCCGAATTGATGATTTGTTCATGTTTGAAGGTGGATGAGAATAAAAGTAAATGAAAATCACAAACTTTCAGCAACAAATCTTTAACAAAAAATTTTATAAAACCTCACTAATAGATATAACAAAAAACTCTTGCTTAAATGAATCTCTCCAGAATTCAAGAAAGGATAAAGTATCTTGGCAGGCGAATTAAGGAGTGCGAAGAAGAAAAATCCAGAATTGACGAAATTTCAAACAAACTTCTGTCCGAACATCTGCATAAAAAGAATTTTTCGTATGCTTCTTATGAAAAAGTTCTTAGGAAACTTCTTAATGGCAAAACTCGAGCAGAAGGATTGAATTACTACAATTCCCAGATTAAAAGTTATCAGAATGAAATCAACAAATTAAAACAAGAACAACGAAAACTGTTAAAAAGAAGAACTCTGATTGCAGCATCAGTTAATTTGTTTATATTTGCGCTAATTATACCTTTTATACTTAACAACTCTTCAAACTTGAGTTTAACAGGTTTTTTGGTATCTGAACCCTCCCTTTTGGGAGCAAATGAGAGTTTAACAGTTAATGTCAGTTCTTTAGAATCAAAACAGGTCGTTGATGAAAACCTTAGCAAAGAGCTTTTTAATGCAATTGCGGAAAATGCTAGCGATAGAATTACAAATTCTTCTCAGGATGAAGCTTCAACCTCAACTTCCTATCACAGAAGCTCGGGCAGGTCCGAAGAATCACAACCCGAAACAGTAAGCAATGATTCTTCGCCTCTAGAGCTTTCTGATAATGAAACTATTGCTGTGGGTAATGAAACTTTAAACGTAACAACAAACGCAACAAATTTGATTAATCATAGTCCTGAAACAATTTCTAATTTATCAATCACAAACGCAACAAATCTAACAAATGCAACTTTTCAAAACGAATCAAGCTCCGAACCAACAACGCCACAGAATTATACAACTGAACCTATGCAGAACATATCTGATGAAATTGCTAACTTAACAAACATCTCGGAATTCCAAAATCTAAGTCAAAACCTTACTGAAAACCTGACAAACATAACATCAAACTTAAGCATCAACATCTCGGAATCAATAAACCTTAGCAACTTAACTATAAATCCCATAAATCAAACCAATTTTACAAACATTTCCAGCATAAACCAAACTTTTTCAGACAACGTTACAAATTTGTTGAATCAGACTGATCAGACTGTTGCGATTAATCAGTCAATTGAATGTAATGAAAGTTTGGGAAATGTTAGTGCAGCAAACCTAACAATCAAGCGCATTGAAAACATTACTTTGTTTGCAAATTCTACCAAGGTCTTAGATTTAACTCAGTATTTTGGAGAGATTAATTTTACATATGTTTTAATCAACTTTGATTCCGTGAACGCTTATTTGTTGGATAACACTCTTGTTGCTTCACCGTTTAAAACAGGAAATTTCAGATTAAAAATCTTAGCGAACTTCGAAAACGAAACCTATGAATCAAACATTTTTTATGTGATTTCAATAAATCCAATTAATCAATCTCCTACTGAAAATTATCGTAATGAGGACTTTAACAAAACTGAACAGAATATCTCCTTACAAAATTTAACTTTGATACACCCGTTGCCCTTAGTAACTTTGACATATCCAGAAGCAGCAACGCTTGATTTGAATTCTTATTTCAAATCTAATTCCGAAGTAATATTTGCTTATGTTTACGACAGTTCAAAACTTTTATTAAAGGACAAATTAGGCGTATTGAACATTTCATCAAAATTCAATCAAAATCTTAATCTAACCATTAAAATATGGGCCTCTGATGTGAGCAGTTCTATTCAACAAAACTTAAGCGTTTACATCTTACAAAATGATTCTTTGATTAACCTAAGTTTAGGAAATAATACGAACGGAACATTCCTCTCGAACTTGAGTGAAAACTTAACCCAAAATCTCTCAGGAACAAATGAAACAAACCTAACGCTTAAACAGAATAATCCACCGATTTTGATGTACAATCTGACAAACCTAACAATCACGAATACAATGCCTATAAAAATCAAGCTATCCCGCCTTTTTTATGACCCCGACTCTGATGAACTGTCATTCTTAGCAATTTCTGATTATCCTGTAGTGTCTTTTATTGATGGAGATTATCTTTATCTGTATGCCGAGCGTCAATTTGATGGCATCCGAGAATTAAAATTAATGGCTTCTGATGGAATTAATATTACTTTTGCAAATTATTTCGTTAATTTCTCCCTGAATTCAAACGCATCATTGCCAGAGGACTTAATCCTCGAAGAATCTTTAAACCAATCAACAATTGAAAACAACTCTAATCAAACAATTATAAATCTAACCTCATTGTCTAAC
Source organism: uncultured Methanosarcinales archaeon (assembly GCA_964386095.1). Classification (GTDB taxonomy): domain Archaea; phylum Nanobdellota; class Nanobdellia; order Woesearchaeales; family JASKKU01; genus JASKKU01. Next base: position 21,701 of record CAYLQM010000008.1, on the reverse strand, counting down.
CAGGAAGAGGGATTAAGATATTTCGTAACCGTTAACGGTCCAACGAAATGGATTAAGAAGGTGAGAATTCAAAACTTTGAAAACGCGTGGGTATATAAAACCCTTTCTTTCCTCGTTCCAACAGGTTCAAAGAACATTACGGTTTCCCTCAATGGCCAACCGTTGAAGCAGGTTGATTATTTGGAGATTCCTAAAATAAAAGTGTTGACAATTGCTAACGAACAGAACTTAAAAAACACAAATCTGTCAACAGAATTAAATGCATTGCCAAACGAGGAAAACCTAACCTATTCGCTTAACTCAACAAATTCAACTGATTCAACTCAAACCTCAAACTTTGTCTTAAAGAACAATTCCGGAAGTGACGAATCCTTTTTAAATGAAACCGAGCAAATTAAACAGCTTGTTTCAGAAAATAACATTGACAGAACAAACAACATTTCTAACTTTTTGGACAATAATCTGAGCCAGCAAAGCGACGGAGATTTATTTTCAAGAGCAGTCAACATCATCACCGGCTTCTTTGGGTTTGACACTTCTTCAACCAGCTCGAATTCAACGCAGTTTGGAGAAAAAGATGCACAAGCATTTCCAAATAATGCTACCAGCTTTAATCCATCTTCGGATGAAATTTCATTTGATGAGAAAGTTTCTAGGGATGCAGAATATTCATTAGAGCAGTCTGACCTTGGAACAATAATTTTAGTCAAGGATTACTTTGATCCCAAGAGTGTTAAAGAATATGAAATCGAATATTACAGTGCCGGTGTACGTCTCAAAGAAACAACTGAGTACAGCACAAATCTAACCCACTATCAGAAGTTTAATTTAATTAATTTGGATAATGTCACTTATAAGGATATAACCCTAACTTTCGTGGAGAAACCATCAAAAAAAATTAGTATTGTATCCAATTCTTTAATAAATTATACTTACAAAACTTTAAGCAACGAAACTCGAATTAATGTTTTTATACAGGAACTTAAACCTTATGAGTCAGTTGACATCTCATTATATGTGCTTTATGATACTTTCACTTACAAGCTTTATTCAATTATGAATGATACTTGGAGATTTGACCTTGCGACAGAATTTAACGGGACGTTTGAGATAAAATTACTGAATTCTACAGGATTAAACATATCAAACGCAATATGTTTAGATACAAAGGAGTCGTTGCTTAATGAAGAAGCAATTAAGATTAAATCCATCAAAACTGAAAAAGAAAACATTTTGAATTTGGAGAATCTCAGCCAGACGAACAAAGATATTGATTCAAACGATGATATTAACAACAGCGTTAATGAGAGTAATGAACAAAATTTTATGAATTTAATTAACGAATCAAGCTTAGATTTATCTCAGGATGTTGAATTTGAGACGAGCGAATGTAAAAACTTTGCAGTTTATTTGACAGGCCCCAAAGTTAAGAATGCTAAAGTTTTAGTCAGTTTTTTGAATTCGACAAAAGAACTTCATTCAGTAGAATTGACTGTTTTAAAACCAAAAATATCATCGATTACAGGTTTTTGTGATAATTGTGGTGAAGACAAATTGTTTAATGTTTCAGTTGGCTGTGTTAAAACAAATGCTGCTGAGGGAGGTTGGGATTTCGCTTTGCAAATGAATTTTAACCTTTCAAGTAATAGATTATTAGCTTACGAAGCAGAGTTGTGTGTTGATACGGTCTATTCAACCGAAGCGCAAAATGTTTATGCAGTATTCTTGCCAGCTAACACGACAGCTTATGAGCTTTATGCCCTGCAGAATATAGAGTCTTTAGATGATTTCTTGTTGGACAAACCTCATTTAGTTATCCACATAAACTCAAGCATTAATGAATTTAATACAAACAAAGTCTTTTGCGGAGTAGGGTACAATATTCCGTTATACGACGATTTCATTGTTTTGTTGCTTGGTTCAGATATGCGTTATTCTGCAAGACCATTCGCTTGTTTTATTTTAGATTCAGAAGATACTTCTTTAACAATAAAGCATTAGTGAAGCATTAAAACTTGTAATTTAACAATTTTAATTATTTTTTTTTGATGTAGTTAGTTGTATTTATTTTGTGGATAATATTTAAAAAGTGTTATATGAACTCCTGTTTTATGAAAGCTGTAATTCATTATTCTGAGATTGCGTTAAAAGGAAAAAACAAACAATATTTTGTAGATCGTTTAATCACCAATATTAAGGAGAAAATTCCCTTTGTTGAACATATCAATAAAAAAGAAAATCGCATCTTGATTTCTTTTCCTGATGAAAAGAAAGATGCCATTGAACAATCCTTAAAGGAAATTTTTGGGATTGCTTGGTTTGCATTTTTTAATGAAGCGAAGACTTACAACGAGCTGAAACAATTAATCTTAAAGGATTTGGAACGAAATTCTGATTTTAAGAAAATTTCTTCTTTTAGGGTTTTAACAAGAAGAAGCAATAAACTATTTGAGAAGAATTCTTTGGAGATAAGTTCTGAGATTTCTTATGAAATTAAATCAAAATACAACAAGATGATTGACCTTAAGAATGCAGAATTTACTATATATGTTTGGGTTCTAAGGGATTGCTTTTACTATTTCTTCAATAAAATTAAAGGTCTGGACGGATTGCCAACAGGCAGTGTGGGAAAAGTGTTGTGTTTGTTTTCAGGAGGCATAGATTCGCCTGTGGCAGCGTATCTTATGATGAAACGAGGATGTAAGGTTGATTTTCTGCATTTTTATGCGATAGATGATTTAAATTATGTTATGAACTCAAAAATCATTGAGCAAATTAGGTCTTTAAATCGTTATCAATTGCATTCCAAGCTTTATTTAGTGCCCTATAAATTTTTCAATCAGAAATCGATAACAATCCCTGAAAGATATGATATGATTTTATTTAGACGCTTTATCTTAAAGTTCGCTGAGAAGTTTGCAGAAAGAAAAGGATATAATGCATTAGTAACTGGTGACAATCTTGGTCAGGTTGCAAGTCAAACTTTAGAGAATTTGAATAATGTGATTAGAGACCTCAATATTCTGCTGTTTCAGCCCCTAATCGGATTTAATAAACAGGAGATTATTGATTTGTCTAAACGAATAGATCTATTTGAGCTAAGCATAAAAGGATACAAAGATTGTTGTTCAATCATTTCTAAAAGACCTGCTACAAAAACAACCACGCAACTCGTTTTAAAATTTGAAAAAGAAATAAACTTGGATGAAATTATTTCAAAAAGCTTTGAACATCTGACGCTTGTCAAGTTTTAGAATTAAACCTTTACTCGCTTGTTTTCGAGTTATTTTGGAGTAACCAATGAAGGAAGTAATCGGAAAATTTTAAAATAAGGATTCTTTGCTTTCTTAAACATCCCTCCGTAGCCTAGCTTGGATAAGGCGACAGCCTCCTAAGCTGTAGATCGAGGGTTCGAATCCCTCCGGAGGGGCTTTTAGAGCATTTTTTCATCTCTTGGGGTTGTAGGGTAGCTTGGTATCCCCCTACCTTGGGGTGGTAGTAACCTGGGTTCAAATCCCAGCAACCCCATACGAAATTAGTTTTGTTACGCTTTTATTATGCAATTGATTAAATAAACAAAAGGTTTATAAAGCCACCTCTTATCCACAAAATCAAGGAGATACGATTTATCAAGATTCGCAAAACCTAATTTGCGTATCACCTGATAAGGAATCCGATGGGCGATTCCGCTATAGGTGGGATCTTTCTATTGGATTCCATGTTTAACAATGTAACAATGTTCAAAGTAATGAATTTGTTGAGTTCACGTTAATTATTTGAAACGACTCGTTTAAAACATAAATTGTTTAAAAGAGGTTTAAAATGCCATCAATTAAATCACCTAGAAAAGGAAGCATGCAATTTTGGCCTAGAAAGCGGGCCAGGAGAATCGTTCCTAGAATTAGACATTGGCCTGTGGTTAATGATGTCAAACCTTTAGGCTTCATCGGGTATAAAGTTGGGATGACTTCTGTTCTGGTGAAGGATAATTCACCCAACTCCATTACAAAGGGCAAAAATATTGTTCTACCTGTTACAGTTGTTGAATGCCCACCGGTTAAAATTCTTTCTGTTCGTTTTTACAAAAACCATTATTTTTCAAAACAAGTAGTCAAGGAAATTTTTGTTGATTCAAACAAATATCTCAGGAGAAGGTTTCCAAACATCAACAAATTAAAATCCAGTTTAGATGAAATTAATGACGAATTCTTAAATTCTGTTGATGATGTTAAGGTTGTAATTTATTCTCAGGTTTATTTAACTGGTATTGGTAAGAAAACACCAGATCTCTTAGAAATCGCTGTTGGTGGGAAAACTGTTCAGGAGAAATTTGCTGCAGTGAAAGGGCTTGTGAATAAACCAATTAATTTTAAGGATTTATTCTCGGAGATGAGTTTTGTAGATATTGTTGCAGTAACCAAAGGTAAGGGATATCAAGGTCCTGTTAAGCGATTTGGAGTTAGTATTAGAAGTCATAAAGCGGAAAAAACTAAACGAGGCCCAGGTTCCTTAGGTCCGTGGGTTGCTCAAGGTCATATCATGTATCGGATCGCATATGCTGGTCAAATGGGCTTTTTCCAAAGGAGATTTTATAACAATTTGATATTGCACATTGGTGAAGACCCAACAAAAATTAATGTGAAAGGAAGTTATTTACATTATGGTATAATTAAGAATCCGTATGTACTAATCAAAGGGTCAATAGCTGGCACTCCAAAAAGGCCTGTTGTATTCACAGCATCTATGAGAGCTCAGACTCACAAACCTGTAAATTATGAGTTGAGGGAAATTCGCCTTTTGTCAAATCAGTAAAAGGTATGAAAAATGGAATTGACAATTGTTAATTTTGAAAAAAAGGAAGTAGGGAAGATTACTTTGCCTAAACAATTTGAAGAGGCTGTTAGATTGGATTTAATTCATCGAGCTTTTGTAACGAAACATTCAGCTCTCAGGCAGAGGTATGGTGCAGACCCTCGGGCAGGTAAAAGGTATTCAGCAAAATTGTCCAGAAGAAGGAGAGATTACAAGGGCAGTTATGGTTATGGTATTTCAAGGGTTCCAAGAAAGATTTTAGTTAGACGTGGTATGAGAATGTATTGGGTCGGCGCTTTTGCTCCTGGAACTGTTGGGGGTAGAAGGGCGCATCCGCCAAAGTCTGTTAAAATCCTCAAGGAGAACATCAACAAGACAGAACGGAAGAAGGCATTGCGGTCAGCACTTGCAGCAACTTTAAACAAAGAGATATCTGCTCAGAGAGGCCATCGTGTGCCAGAAGGTTATCCTTTTGGAATTGTCTCTGACTTTGAAAATGTTGCTAAGACGAGAGAGGTAATTAGTATTTTATCCAAGCTTGATTTTGGTCCAGACCTTGAACGAGCAAAAAAGAAAAAAATCAGGGCTGGAAAAGGCAAAAACCGTGGCAGACCTTATAAGAAGAGAAAGAGCGTTTTATTAGTAGTGTCAAAGCAATGTCCGCTCCTAAAATCCGCAAGGAACATCCCTGGTGTCGATGTTGCTGTTGTTAATCAGTTAAATCATTTGCTTTTATCACCCGGTGGTGTTGCTGGCAGGTTGACTCTCTTTACAGAGGATGCTATAAAAAGGATAGCTAAAGATAATTTATTTATGTGAGAAAAATGGCAATTGTCAAACCAATAAATTCAGAAAAGTACATTCGATTGTTGGAAACAGAGAATAAAATCTGTTTTGAAGTTACTAACGATACTACAAAGAAATGTATAAAGAAAGAAATAGAAGATAGTTTTAAAGTTAAAGTGAACGATGTTAAGGTTTATATCGCTCCAAATGGAAAGAAGCGAGCAATCGTTAAACTTTCAGCAGACAATCCCGCTTTTGATTTAGCAACAAAACTTGGTTTGGTTTAAAAATTTACTTTTTGAATAACGCAAGGTGGAATAAAAAATGGGTAAAAGAATAATAGCACAAAGGAGGGGTTCAGGATCTCCATTGTATAGGTTCCCAGATTTCAAAAGCAAAGCTAAAGCAAAGTATTTGCCAATCAACACTAAAGCAAGCACTCTTGAAATTGTTGATATTGTTAAGAATAGTTTGCACTCAGCACCTCTACTTAAATTAAAACATGAGGGAAAAGAGTATTATCATATTGCCGCGGAAGGTGTTGCAGTAGGTCAGAGAATTAAGTATTACGATTCTTCTTCATTAAATCCCGGGGATGTTCTTTACTTAAAACAGATTCCTGAAGGTAGTTTGATATTTAACATTGAAGGTGTTAGTGGTGACGGAGGTAAGTTTGTTAGGGCTTCAGGTGCTACTGCGAGAATAATCTCTAAAACTCCCGATGCAATTATTGTAGAGATGCCTTCAAAAAAGAAGAAATTATTTAATCCCAATTGCAGAGCAACAATAGGTATTGTGGCTGGAAGTGGCAGAGTAGACAAACCTTTTGTCAAAGCTGGAACTAAGTATTACTATGCAAAAGCTAAACATCATGTTTATCCGAAGGTTTCAGGAAGCGCTATGAATGCTGTTGATCATCCGTTTGGTAATAAGAGGTCTTCACGAAAGTCCAAAGCTAAACCAGTATCAAGGCACGCACCACCAGGAAGAAAGGTGGGTTATATCGCAGCTAGAAGAACTGGTAGGAAAAAGTGATAAAAAATGGCAAAACAATTTACTTTTCGAGGTAAAACTCTTGAAGAATTAAGAACCCTGAGTTTGAATGAATTTGCTCAATTGCTATGCTCTCGGGAGAGAAGGAAGATACAACGAGGGTTGACTGAAGCAGAGAAACGATTTATAGAAAAACTGCAAAAGAAGAATTTCGTTAAAACACATTGCAGAGATATGATTGTCCTGCCATCGTTTGTTGGCAAAACCATAGGCATTTATAATGGGAAAACATTTGTTAGTGTTACAGTTGCACCAGAAATGATTGGACGAAGACTTGGGGAATTTGCTCCAACTCGATCAGAGGTTAAACACAGTTCCCCAGGCATTGGAGCTACAAGGTCCACAGCTCATGCTTCCGTTAAGTAAGTAGGTGTTAAATATGTATTCACAAGATATTGAACAAAAAAAAGTAAGCGCACAAGTAAGGAATGTGCCTATTTCCAGGAAGAAGGGAGTTGAATTAGCTAAATCTATCAGGAATAAGAAGCTTGAAATAGCGTATCAAATCCTTAATGGAGTTATTTCCTTAAAGAAAGCAGTTCCATATAAAAGATACAATATGGACAAAGCGCATAAGCGGGGGATTGGCCCTGGTGGTTTCCCGGTAAAATGTGCAACTTACTTTTTGAAAGTGTTAAAGAATGCTGAGGCAAATGCCGTTAATAAAGGTTTGTCAAAGAATGACTTATATGTTTCATTCATTTCGGTGGATAAAGGCCAAACAAGATTAAAGGCAGGCCGATTACGAGGAAGACGCGCCAAAAATGCACACATTAAAATTGTTTTGGCTGAAAAAGCAACCACAAAGAAATTGCGAAAAGAAGGGAAACCTGAACCCAAGAAAGAACCAAAGAAAGAGACTAAAACTGCAAAAACTTCAACTCAGATTAATCCAAAGATGGAAACTAAAACTAAAAAGGATGCTCAACCTGTCAAAAAAAGTGTAAAATCTGAAAACGAAAAAGAAAAAGTGGTGAATGCTCATGATTGAAAGGTCTTTTATAAAGAACAACCTCAAGCTTCAAAGGGTGAGGGATTATATTTTGTCTGAATTTAAACAAGCAGGAATATCTGAAGTTGATATTAAACGGACTCCTCTGGGAGAGAAAATAGTTATAAAATCATCAAGGCCCGGAATTGTCGTTGGACGAAAAGGTAAAAACATTGGCTCTTTATCTGAAACCTTAAAAGAAACATTCGATTTGGAAAATCCTGAAATTGAAGTTGTTGAAGTAGAAAACCCTTACCTTGATCCGAGTATTTTAGCTGAGGATATTGCTATGCGTTTGGAAAGGTACGGCCCTAATGTGTTTAAATCGGCTATGCATAAAACAATAGAAAAGATTATGCGAGCAGGTGCAAGGGGCGCAGAAATTACGATTTCAGGTAAGGTTCCTGGTGCAAGAGCGAAAACATGGAGGGTTTCAAAAGGATATCTTAAGAAAAGCGGTTATCCGGCACAGTATCTTGTTAAAGAATCAACGACTTATGCAACTTTGAAAGTTGGAAAAGTAGGGATTTCAGTTAAAATTTTGCCTCCAGATGCAGTTTTACCAGATGATGTTAAAATAATCGAATCGGAAAGTGGTGAGAATTCATGAGTAAGGCATTTAATGCTCTTAAGGATTTAAGTGAAACTGAACTTAAAGCGAAACTTGAAAATTTGAAGATGGAGCTTGTTAAACTGAATGCTCAACGTCAGTCATCCATAAACTCCAAAGTTTCGTCTCAAATTAGAAAAAGTCGAAAAGATATTGCGAGAATACTTACTATTTTAAATTCAAACTCAAAAAAGTTCGAGAATAAACAAAAAGGAAGTAAACAAATCAAATGAGTGAAATTTGTCCAATTTGCGGACTTCCGAAGGAATTGTGTGTTTGTGGAACAATCGCTAAGGAAAACTTAGAGATTGAGATAAGGACTGAGAAACGAAAGTTTGGTAAAGTGTACACAGTGATTTCAGGGTTGGATTCAAAGAACTTAGACATCAAGGAACTGTCAAAGACGCTTAAGAGCAAGCTTGCTTGTGGAGGAACTCATACAAAAGGCAGCATTGAACTGCAAGGAGATCACAAAAAACAAGTGAAAGATATTTTAATTGAACAGGGATTTTCATCAGAGTCGATAAAAATTCGTTAATTTAACAATAAACAATAAAATGAGCTTTTTAATAGGCGCGAGCGTTGAAGTAGTTAGCTCTGCGAACCCTCTTGAGATAGGTTTAAAGGGCGTTGTTGTAAGAGACTTAAAGAACACTTTAGTCATACTCACAGAAGATAACGAAACAAAGGTTGTCTTGAAGAAAAATCGCTTTTTCCGATTCGAAACGAACGGAAAAGTTTTTATAATGAATGGAAATGCCTTTTTAGGTAGGTTCCATTCAAGAATGCATAAAAAAAATCGTAAAATTAGAACAGGTACGAAAAATGGCAAAAAATATCGGTCTTAAAGTAAAGTCACCTGAAAAGGAATGTGACGATCCGAAATGTCCTTTTCACGGTAATTTGAAAGTTAGAGGCAGGGTCTTTGAAGGCACAGTTACCTCTGACAAAATGAGTAAAACAGTTACCGTGGAGAAGACGAGATTATCATATATTCGAAAATACAAAAGATACGAAAAAAGGATTAGTGCTTTTAAAGCCCACAATCCTCCTTGTATTGCTGCAAAAGTTGGGGATATAGTTAAGATTGCTGAAACCAGACCTTTAAGCAAGACAAAACATTTTGTTGTTGTTGAGATTGTTAAACGAGCAAATCCTGAAAATGAGTGAATAAGATGAAAGCTGTCGATTCAAAAATAACTCGTGGATTGCCAGTAGGTGCTGTGGTTAACGTTACAGATAACTCCGGTGCTAGGCAAGTCAAAATTATCGCTGTTAAGAAACTTAAAACTGTTAAGGGAAGATTACAGGCCGCGGGCGTAGGCGACTTAGTGATGTGTAGCGTTATTAAAGGTAAACCAGAAATGAGAAAATCTGTTGTGGAAGCTATTGTTGTAAGACAGAAAAAGGAGTTTAGGAGACCTTCGGGATTAAGGGTTAAGTTTGATGATAATGCAGTTGTAATCATTAAAGACGATTTTGGTAATTTAAAGGGTACTATGATTAAAGGGCCCGTTGCAAAAGAGGCATGCGATAAATGGCCCACCATTGCTAGACTTGCTTCGATAATCGTTTAGAGAGGTTGACAAAAAAATGAAGATTTTTTCAAAGAGTTGGGTGTCAAGTAAAAATCCTAAAAAACAGAGGAAGTATTTTTATCAAGCGCCTTTGCATCTAAGGAGCGCTTTTTTGCACGTGAATCTTTCCAAAGAGCTTAGACAAAGGTATGGAATTCGCAATATTCGTGTTGTTGTTGGCGACAAGGTTAAAGTTTTGAGAGGCACTTACAAAGATGCTGTTGGTAAAATAATCAAAGTTGATTTGAAGAATGTAAAGGTGTTGATTGATTCCATTAAGGTTAAAAAAGCGGATGGAAGCGAAGTTCATGTTCCAATTCATCCGTCAAATTTGCAAATCATAGATTTGAATCTTAAGGACCAAAAGCGGATTCAAAAACTTAAGAGGGACTAAAAATGGTAAAATATCATTTAAAAAGATTGGCTGCTCCAAAAACCTGGAGTATCATGCGGAAAACAGGCAAGTTCATAGTTAAACCGTTTCCTTCAGGAATCGGATTGAAATATTCCATGCCAGTTTCTGTTTGGTTAATAGAGATGCTAAACCTTGCAAAGGACGGCAGAGAAGTTTTTTACTTGCTTAAAGAAAAGAAAGTTTTAGTTAATCAGCATGAGGTTTATTCAAAGAAGTATCCTGTTGGTCTTTTTGATGTTATAAGTTTGCCTGAGACAGGAAAACATTACAGAATTGTTTTGAATAAACGGGGCAAGTTGACAGCGGTGGAAATCTCCGAATCTGAAGCTAACCTTAAGGTCTTAAAGCTAATTAACAAAACCTTGGTAAAAGGCGGAGAGGTTCAGTTTAATTTTAATGATGGTACCAATTTGCTTGCAATTAAAGAATTAAGTTCAGCAAAACCCCAGGATTCAATACTTTACGATTTAAAAAACAAAAAAGTGTTGAAACACTTGCCTTTAAATGAAGGCGCTTTAGTTTATGTGCTATCAGGTTCGCATGTTGCTAATCTGGCAAATGTTGCAGAGAAAAGAAAAAAAGATTCGAAAATCACAATTAAGCTTTCAGATAGCACTCTGATTGAGGTGCCGTTTAAGAATTTGATTGTAATTGGTACCGGAGATAAACCTGAAATAACAACAAGAGGAGATAACAATGCCAATTGAGTCAAAATTGAAAAATCCCATGCGGGAAATTATGATTGAAAAAGTCACTTTGAATATTGGTGCAGGAAGGGATGTTAATAGACTTAATGGCGGGTTTAAGTTACTGCAAACTCTTACAGGTAAGAAGCCGGTTAAAACCAAAGCAAAGCATAGAATACCTAATTGGGATATTCGACCAGGATTACAGATTGGTGTTAAAGTCACTGTTAGGGGGGAAAAAGCTAAAAAATTATTGTCACGATTGTTTGAAGCGGTTGCTAATGAGATAAGTATTAAGGCTTTTGATGACAGGGGCAATTTTTCATTTGGTATTCCTGAATACATTGAGATTCCAGGAATGAAATACGATCATTCATTGGGTTTATTTGGTTTACAGGTTTGCGTTACTCTTTCAAGGAAAGGTTATCGAATTGCTAAAAGACAACTTCAGAAAAAACCTATTCATCGCAGGATTTGGATAAGTAAAGAGGAAGCTATTGAGTTTGTAAAATCAAATTTTAATGTTGAAGTTGCGGAATGAGGTGCCAAGATGACTAGTGCAAATTATGATAAGGTCTTTGTACAATTAAAAGCAAAGCCAGCAATCTTGAAGAAGTATTTAAAGCACAGTGCTCCAAAAGAGAAAAGCTGTGGCAAGAGTAAATATAAGTGCCAGCGGTGCGGTCGTGTAGGTGCTCATATTCAGAAATATGGATTGCATTTGTGCAGACATTGTTTTAGAGAGCTTGCTTTTGAGCTCGGATTCAAAAAATATGATTAAGGTGATAATATGAGTTTAAATGATCCTTTAGCAGACGCATTGTTAAAAATAAATCATTACGAACATCTTCGTAAGAAGGAATGCACTATTACGAATGTATCCAATCTTTTACTTAAGATTTTAGAGATTTTGAAGGAAAACAAATACGTTGGCGATTTTGAAATTGAAGAAACAACAAGAGGAAGAATTGTAAAGGTTAATCTGTTGCACAAGATTAGCGAGGTAAGGGCGATAAAGCCAAGATTTTCGATAAGAAAAGATGAATATGTTAATGTGGAAAAAAGATACCTTCCAGCAAAAGGCTTTGGTATTGTCATCGTTTCAACGCCTAAGGGAGTTATGACTCATAAAGATGCAATTAAAGAGAACCTCGGAGGTCGGTTGATAGCTTATTGTTATTAAAATTGAAATTTGGTGTTAAGGGTTGTTTTAAAATGAAAATGGAAAAATTATCATCAACAATAACCTTGCCTGAGAAAGTCTCAGCGAAATTGGAATTAATAGAGGGTTCTAAAGTATTGATAATTGAAGGGCCAAAAGGCAGTGTTAATCGAAAATTCACACATCCTCTCATTGAGATTTCACTAAAGAATAACCAGATAACGCTTGAAGTAGAAAACGCAACAAAGAGTCACAAGACTGTTTTGAACACTTACAAAGCTCATATAAAGAATATGATTAAAGGAGTGACGGAAGGTTTTGTTTATAAACTTAAGATATGTTATTCACACTTTCCTATGAATGTAAGTCTTCAGAAAGGAACTCTTGTCGTTAAGAATTTTTATGGTGAAAAATATCCGAGGACTCTGCAAATGCCGTCAGATGTTCAAGTTAAGCTCAATGGTAATATAATTGAAGTTCATGGAACAGATATTGAAAAAGTTGGCGATTGCGCGACAGCAATTGAACAATTGACTCGAATAACTACCAGAGATCGGAGGATATTTCAGGACGGAATCTTTATCATTGAAAAAAATGGTAAGTCCATAATCTAAGAGGTGATTATAGTGACGATTCAAGATAAACTAACTTTAAGGAAATTAATCAAAAAAAAGAAACCCGACTATAAATACTTTGGCTCTTGGAGACGAATTCACAGATTCGGTCGGTGGAAGCGACCTAAAGGTCATCAATCCAAGATGCGGTTAAAAAAGAAAGGATATCCTAGAGTTGTTGAAATCGGTTATGGAAGTCCTAAGGATGTTAAAGGGATGCACCCAAAGGGATTATTTCCTGTAATCGTTTATTCAATTAATGACTTGTTTAATATAGACGTTCAAACTCAAGGTATTGTTATTGCAAGTTCCGTTGGTTTGTTAAAAAGAAAAGCAATTTTTGAGGAGGCTATTAAAAAAAAGATAACTGTATTGAATCTTTCAAGAGAAAAGCTGAATGCCTTGCTTAAAAAGAGGGAATTGTCTAAGAAACAAAGAGAAAAAAAGAAAGAAGTTAAAGAAAAGAAAATTAAGAAGAGTCTTGAAGAAGCAATTAAGGAATCAGAATCTGGAGAAGGAACCTCTAAGAAAGAGGCAGTAAAAGAGCAATCTGCTGAAAAAAAAGAGATCCAGGAAACAACAAAAAAAGAAGAGCAAAGAAAAACTGAAAGACAAAAATTAAAGGAAGAATATGATAAAATTTTAACAAAGCCTAACAATTAAAAATACGCGAGAGTGGACAAAATGGATTTAAAATCAAAGAAGAGGATTGCTGCATCAGTTTTTGGATGTTCGCCGTATAGGATTGTGTTTGATGAACATCATTTAGATGAAATCAAAGAGGCGATTACTAGGGAGGATATAAAAATCCTAATTCACAAAGGGTTTATCAAAAAGAAGCAGATTAAAGGAATTTCAAAAGTGCGTTTCGTTAGATTAAGGGAAAAGAAGAAGAAAGGTCATAGAAAAGGTCATGGCTCAAGGAAGGGTAAAAAAACAGCAAGAAATGATAAAAAAGAACTATGGATAAACAGGGTCAGGAAACAGAGAGTATATCTTAAAGAATTAAAGGAAAAGCAATTAATAAGCAGCAAAGATTATAGATTATTTTATCGAAGAGTTAAAGGCGGCGTCTTCAGAAGTTTGAGGCACTTGAAGTTGTATTTATCTGAGAAAGGAATTAAAAAAGTGAGTAAAAATGGTTAAGGTTGTCCCTTTTAGAAGGAAAAGAGAAGAAAGGACTGATTATCACAGAAGGTTGAAATTATTGAAATCAGGCAAACCTCGATTAGTCCTGAGATTAACAAATCGGCATCTTATTGCGCAAATGATTGATTTTGACTCATCCGGTGATAAGGTCCTATTTGGTACAACTTCAAAGATTTTGTCAAAGTTCAATTGGCATTTCTCAAAAAATAATATTTCGGCAGCATATTTGTTTGGCCTTTATGTTGGCAAACTCTGTCAGAAACACAACGTAATCGATTTTGTAATCGATTTAGGTTTAAAGAAATTCCAGAAGAAAGGAAAAATTAGCGCTTTCCTAAAAGGATTGGCCGATGTAGGTATAGAAACATCTCACGATACGGAAGTTTTTCCTGATGAAGAAAGGATCTCAGGCAAAAGCATTATGGAATTTGCAAAATCTTTAAAAGAATCGGACCCCGATAGGTTTAATAAACAGTTTTCTGCTTATGTTTCACAGGGTTTAGATGTACTTAAACTATCAGATACCTTTGAAAAAGCAAAAACAAAAATTATGGAGAGTGATATTTAATGAGTAAAGAAGAATCATCTCAAGATCCTAAGAAAAAGAAAGGTACAAAAAAAGAAGCTTCTGAAGAAGTAACTAAAAAGCAAAAACCAAAAGTTAAAAAAGTTGATGAAGAAAAAAATTCTGCAGAAAATCCTGTAATCGTTGAAGATGCTGGAAATGTTGACGACATCGAAGAAATTGTTGAACCTGACAAAGAAACTGAAGTTGAAGAAGTAAAGAACTTTCATGAAGGGTTTGAATCTTGGATACCAAAAACCAGATTGGGTAAACTTGTTAAAGAAGGCGTAATAAATAATATCGATGAAATTCTATCTAAAGGGTACAAAATTCTTGAATCTGAAATTGTAGATTATCTTATTCCGAACCTTGAGAAAGAATTGATTTTAATCGGTCAGGCAAAAGGTAAGTTTGGTGGCGGCAGTCGAAGAGTTTTCAGACAAACTCAAAAGAAAACTGCTGAAGGTAACAAGCCAAAGTTTTCCACAGCAGCAGTTTGCGGGGATATGAATGGTCATGTAGGAATAGGTTTTGGAAAATCTAAGGATACTGTACCTGCAAGAGAAAAAGCCATCAAACAATCAAAATTAAACATCATTAAAATTAAGAGAGGTTGCGGTTCTTGGGAATGCGCTTGTGGCGAACCTCATTCCATACCTTTCAAGGTTTCAGGAAAATGTGGTTCAGTAACAGTAGAAATATTGCCTGCACCTAAAGGAAAAGGTATAGTGGCTGAAAAAGAGATTCAAAAGATTCTTAAGCTTGCAGGAATAACTGATGTGTGGGTTAATTCTACGGGTCAAGCTCGTAAGAAGATAAATTTAATCAAAGCAACATTTAACGCGTTAAAGAAGCTATCTAAAATCAAAGTATTTGATGAGGAACAGATTAAATCTTTGGGCATTGTGGATGGTATGTTAACCCGAAAAAACTCGGAGAAAAATTAATAGGTTGATTAAAAATGGAGAAGATTGCAGTTATTTTAATTAGGTCAAGAGTAAATGTGGATGTCCATATTAGAGATACTTTGGATAAACTGAATTTGACCAAAAGGTTAACTTGTGCAGTCTATGACAAAACGCCTTCAATTGTGGGTATGCTCAAAAAGGTTAAAGATTACACTACCTTTGGCGAAATTGATGATGAAACTCTCAAACTTTTGGAGACTAAGAAAAGCAACTCAAGCAAACCCCATGTTTTTCATTTGAACCCGCCAAAGGGAGGATTTGAGAGAAAGGGCATTAAGAAACCATTTTCAGTTGGCGGAGTTTTAGGTTATCGCGGTGATAAAATTAACAAATTAATCAAAAAGATGATCTAGTTAATTTAGGTGATCCTCATGGTTGTTAGAAAAAAAAAGAAAACGACAAAACTTTTAGGCAGGAGATATCGGGGAACAGGCCACAGGAATGCTCATAGCGCAGGTCATAGAAGTGGTAGAGGATTAGCTGGTACCGGTAAACGAGGAGACCAAAAGAAGCCATCCATCTGGAAAAACAAAAAGTATTTCTCAGGAAGAAATTTTAAACCGACACACTTTAAAAAACCCGCAATCATAAACCTTAGAGATTTGTCCATCTTGATTGAGAATAAAGGTTTGACTGCCAACAAATCAGGTTTGATTGAATTAGATTTATCTAAGGAAGGTATTGATAAATTATTAGGCAAAGGGAATGTTAATTTAAAGTTAAAAATTAAGGTTAAATCTGCAACGCAAAAAGCCATTGAAAAGATTAAAGCAGCAGGTGGCAGTGTTGAACTTTTAGAATCTTCTTTGAAATCTGAAAAAGTAAACGAAGAAGAATAATCAATGATTCCTTTAAATCTATTTCTTATTTTTGATTTAATTTTTGTTAAAAAAATTTATTAATAACGCTGATTTTTTGGTTTTCAATGATGATTATCGAAGGAACGCTTAAGCTATTATTTGTTAACATTTTTATAATTTTTACAACATTTTTTTACATCTTCTTGTTTTCAAAGTACAAACTTTTCTCAGAGATTTTCAAAATCTTGAGAAAGCGAAAGCGATTCTTTTTTGTTATTTTTTTGCTTATGCTTTTACTTTCGTTTTTGAATGGCTGGCATACTCATATTCCTTATGATGAGCAAGAACAAATAGCCAATTCAATAAGCATCTTTAAGCATTTTTTCATTACAAAAGCAATCTTGCCCCGCCCAGTGGTTTTTTCAGTATTCTTGTCTTTTTTTAATACTGATTCCTACTTTTTTTCCCATATCCTGGGTAGAATAATCTCTTTTGCATCTACTTTCCTGTCGGCAGTTTTGCTTTTTTTACTTTATCGAAAGTTAGGTCTTAACAAATGGTTTAGTGGCGCATTTGTGTTACTTTATTCCATAGCGCCGTATAATCTCTTTTATCTTACCATAAACAAACCTGAAGCTTTTGCTGTGTTTTTTATATTCTTTTTTATATATCTGTTTTATGATTACGCCTTTGAAAACAAAAAAGAGAACATAAGCATGCTTTACCTTTTGGCTTTATTTTTACCTCTCATTCGTTTTGAGCTGGTTGTCTTAAGTTTATCATTTTTGATGTTTTTGCTTGTCAAATTTAGAAGAAAACATCTTTTTTTGATTCTCTATTCCATTTCACTCTTGTTAATATTGCTTGGTTCATTCGCTATTTTTTCAGGGGTTAATTCAATGATTAGTTTAGAAGAGTTTTCATTTTCTTTTTCAAAAATTCCAAGCTCTTTTGTCATTAAAATGCTTATGAGTCCCTGGTTGCTGTTTTTCTTCTTGTTTTTTATGTTCATTTACAAATCCATTGAAAAAAGTTTGGGAATTAAGCAGAAATGGTTTTTCACAATTCTCTTTTTTTCGTTTATCCTGCTTTTATTACTTTATTCGCTTTATAATTTTAGCTATGTAGAACGATACCAAAAACTCTTATATCCATTTTTATTTCTTGGTCTATTATCAATAAAGTTTTTTGAAAAAGCAATTAAACAAAAAAAAGCTTTTTGCATTCTAACTTGGATTTTTATAATTCTTTTTGCAATCTTTTTTTCGTTTTCAGATTATTATCTATTAAGAAACTTTAAGTTGTCAGCGGATATTTTATCTGATACCGCTATTGATGACATTCAGAAAAATGCCGTATGCTTCAATAATTCATTAATCTACGGGCCACTTTCGTTTTTAGAACCATTATCCGATAATCTAAACATTGTGATTTACGGTTTAAGAATGACCAGTTCTGAGGTTGTGTTTCGTGAGCAAAAAAAAATGTCGGAAAAACATGTTGATCATTATCTGTATCTTGTAGAAATGTTTTCTGAAAGCTATAATCTTTTACCAGCTTCAATTCCAAACGAGTTTTCTGAAGAGAATCTAAATAAAATATCTCAACTTTGTCCTAATTTAAAAGAAGAAACAAAACGTTATCTTCTTTATTTGGACAAACCGCTAAGTCAATATTTGGATGATGATTAAAGATTGTTAAATAAAGAGCATTATTTTCTAAACTTTCTGAATAGAAAATATCTTAAAAACAGTTTAGAAGCTCTTAAGATTACCAAAGGATTAGAATAGAAAAATAAAGTAGCCAACCTTTTTTCAATTTTCTCTTTAATTCCTCCAAAATCTTCAAAGTTAACTTTGGAAAATTCAACTTTTTTTGGTTTAATCCTCTCGTAAACCCTTGAACCCGGGAACGGTGAGAGTGTATAAAAATTAGCGAAGGTCAAACCCAACTTGACTGAAGTCATGGCATCTTTAATTGGATTTGAATCGTAACCAATGATAAAGTGTCCAAAAATCGGAACCCGATACCTTTTAAGAAGCTGAATTTTCTCAATTAATGTTTTTTGACTTTCCCTTTTGTTCATCCTTTTTAACGATAAATCATTGAAACTTTCTATGCCTACGCCAACAAAAAAAGCACCTGATGATGAAAAGAGTTTTGCTTGTTCTTCAGTGATTAAGTCTAATCTGGAATTACAGACATAATTAATGTTTAGTTTAATTACCTTTTTAAGCAATTTAATCACGAATTTGTTATCATCGTTAAAAGTTTCATCAAAAAAATAAAAGAATTTTATCCCTTTTTTCTTTAAGTATTTTATTTCAGCGATTACATCTTCAACTTTTCTTTTTCTAACTTTGCTACCAAAATAAAAAGGCACAACGCAGAAATCACAATTAAAAGGGCAGCCCCTTCCTGTTTGTATGATAGCATAAGGTTCATTGATTATCGGGACTTTGTATCTATTTAACTTAAGTAACTGCCAGGAAGGTATTTTTATTTTACTTAAATCTAAAGGATTGCGAACATTGTTTGCTTTAATAATGCCCTTGTTTCTATAGGCAAGACCTTTAATTTTATCTATTTGCTTTCCTGAACATAATTCTGACGCAGGTTTCTCGGGTTCATACAACAGAATGTAATCTATAAATGGGTTCTTCTTAAGAATTTGCTTATAAAAATAAGTTGAATGTACTGATGTGATTGCAATCTTAACTTTGCTTTCTTTTTTAACCTTATGTAAAAAACACAAATCCTGTTCTATTGTAGGAGTTGAAGTTGTGGAAATTATCAATTCTGGTTTGAATGTTCTTAATATTTTTGGAAACTCTTTTCTGTTTTCCACATTGAAATCAAAGATTTTAACAGAAACGTCCTTCTCTTCTAGCAATGTGGCTGTATATAATAAAGTTAAGGGATGAAATATCGCGTGTATTTTGGAAACTTTATGCTGGCATCTAGTTTCGCGTATGAATTTGGAGTAAAATGGCGGATTAACCAACAAGACTCTTTTAAACAGAGTTTTTTTTCTCATTCTAATCTTGTCTAAAGTTATAATTTGTTGCAATGATTATTGAGATTATTCCAATACCAGCGAAAACAATTGAAGAATGAAAAACAAAGTATCTAAAGATTAGCCAACACCCTAACAAAGCCAGTAAAACCTGGGATGCTCCAAATTTAAGTTTTTTATCTTTTTTATTTTTCATTCTGATTAAACTCAAATCGTTAACAGGCCAATTCTCCATAAAGTCGTTTTAATAAGGATTCCAAGCAATAAAAATCCATCGCCTTTGCAAATTATTGCTATTAAAAAACCTAACACAATATATGGTGCGAACGGCATCGTTTTAAATACTGGCACCTCATTCATTTTTTTTTCTTTAAATAACTTCTTGATAAGCTCAATATTGTCAGGTTCAAGCCCAACCGCATTATCATAATCGCCAACAATTTTATAATCTTCCAATCTGAGAGCAGTGCTAATATAATTGTAAAGAGAAAAAAAATTTACCCTCCGGAAATCAAGTTTACCTTTTTCTTTGACAGGAATGATCGCAAGATAATCTCCTACTTTCAGATCATCAACTTTTTTTTTAAAAGTGTTCTTATTAAAAATTCCTTCAATAATTATCATTCTTAGAAGAATGTAAACAACAAAAACTTTAATCATATTCAATACTTCAATTTTGGTTAGATAATTTGGATAATCAAAAAATAACCTTGCGAAGAATAAGATAATAAGCACTGTTTTAAATTTGAGTTTGAAAAGAACTTTAAATAAACTCATAATTAGGGTTAATATCAACGCAGTAAAAATTATGTTGCCATTAATTTTTAGTATGCTCATGATCATTCTTAAAATCCACAACAATCCAAAAACCCCAAGTAACGAAAAACCTATGCTTTGAGGTTTCAACACGTTCTTTATCCTTTTATAATCCTCTTTTTTGAGCTTGGTTAAATTAGGGATTATTACAGCAATTGAAATTATTACTAATATGTTTGAAAGCAGGCTTAAGGTCTCTGAATTGCTGGTAACTATAAGAAATCTGCCAGGAATGACAAATGATAAAACGCCAAAAAGTTTTCCGTCTGCAGGCGCCCACAAGCCAATAATCCAAAAAAGAAAACCGATACAAATACCAAAGAGTCCTCTTATCAAATGCTTAAATAATATGTATAAATGGCCAAATGTGATAAAGAAAAATGATTCTTGAATAATAATAACAACTAAAGCCACTATTAAGAATAAAATCAAGTCCTTATTATAAATTCTATTATCCTTTAAATCAGTGTACGAAAATCTTATTCCAAAAATCAATACAATTAATGCAAGCATCCAATCCAAAATTGTTATAATCATTTTGACGAGTTTATATTAGGATTCATACATAGAATATTTGCTTTTTGATTCAATCTTGAGATCTCATAATTAATTTTAAATGAAAGAATGCTATCATTTCCTTCTTTTGTAAATGAATATGGACTTTCAATCGAATACAACTTATATTCTTGTGTTAATTTGACCCGTGTAAATCTTTCTAAAAAATATCGCCCGCAAGAACAATTAACTTTAACTTTTAAAAAAAGTTGTTTTTCAATGATTTCCCTATTCATTTCTTTAAAATCCTGACATATTGAAAACGTTTGGTTGTCAATGGCAATTTGGGATGGAAATTCGTCTTTATCAGATTTTAATGGAAGAATTTCTCTTGGGAAAGTGCTCATTATTGACTGATTTGTAATTAAAAGATGGAATTTTATAGGGCAGAACAGTTCTTGCAAGATTGCTGTTGTGCTGAAAAAGAGAATAATACTTAAAATTAGTATTAAATGAGTTTTAATTTTCATGATTTTCAAAATGTTTAAATTAAACACCTTAAAATAACTTGCTGTTTTTTCTAGTTATTTCATCATAACTTTTTTAAACAAGAAGGTAAATTTTAAAAATGTCATTCTTCCTTTAAACTGTTGAGTTATGGCAATTAAGAATCTTGAAGCATTCGGGAAACTGAATTCTTTAGTTTTATTTCTTCTTTTGATTTTTGTGCTTTCAGTTTTTTTAATTCCCTCCGTCTTTTCAGCCAAATTATACGTTGAAATCAAAGAACCAACAGCATACACCACTGTTGTGGCTTCTGCATCTACAATTATTGTGAATGATCCTGTTGCAAATTGCCCAGGAACACCTGGAACAAGTGTTAGTGTGAGTTGCAATGATTATAGTTATGGCTCAAGCTGTTGTCAGAAGGAAGGCGATTATAATGTATGGATCTATTCGGATGAAGGTGAGATTGAGCCAAGTAGTGGAAATCTTGTAGAGTACACTGTTAATTGGGATGCTAACCGCAATTTTTGCACCTGCAAAGTAGGTTCAGGTCATTGGAACATTGGTGGAGAGATATCTACTACTACTTGTTGCGGTGACGATCCTGGTGAATATTACAAATCCTGTTCAGACAGCAGTGCGCAGGGCGATTGTGGTAGTGATACTACTGCCTGTTGTA
>CAYLQM010000007.1:31018-36520 GCA_964386095.1 uncultured Methanosarcinales archaeon | reverse complement strand
CCAAGAAATTGTATGGAGTTACAGTTGCATCAAACAAAAGCAAAAATAGAAAACTTCTTGTTCCAAAAACTCTGCCTCATGAAATTGTAGAGATTGAGATTACAAGAGTCGGCAAAAAAACAACAGGCAGAGCAATTCAATTCTATAAAACTAGTTCAGAGAGGATTAAACCAAAATGCTCTCATTATCAATTTTGTGGCGGGTGTAGTCTGCAACATTTGAGTTATGACAAGCAATGGAAACTCAAACAAAAAAAGATGAAAGAAGTCTTTGATTTTGAAATAAATGGAATAAAAAGCGAAATTCAATTTCATTATCGGAACCGAATGGATTTTATTGCCAAAAAAGGAAATTCTAATGAAATTTTGTTGGGTTTAAGAGAAATTGGAAGATATGATTCTTTTGTGAACATAAAAAAATGCGAATTAATGAATTCAGAATCAGCCCGGGCATTTAAAGCAATATCTGACAGAATTAAGGACCTTGATGTAAGTGTATATGATTTTAAGAAGCGTATCGGCTGTTTAAGATATGTTGTTGTTCAGGGAACTGATAAGATGAACTTAATTTCTCTGTTGGTAAGCGAAGATTGCAATAAATCAGAGATTGAAAAACTCAAAACATTATCTGATTGCAATAAGATTGATAAAATCATATTAAATTATACAGATTCTTTGTCTGACATAAGTCAAGATGAAAAATTTGAAGTAATCAAAGGGAACACTTTTCTTGAACAAACATTTTTAGGATATAGTTTTAAATATCCGTTTAATGGATTTTTTCAACGGAATCCTGTAGGGTTTGAGTTGCTTGTTAAGAAAATCAGAGAAATCATTAAAAAAGAGGTTAACAATCACAGTGAAAGGGTTTTACTTGATTTATTTTCAGGAGTTGGATTGTTCTCCATCAGTTTGGCCGATCTTTTCAAAGAAGTTAAAGGGTTTGAGCTCAATACAAAAATGGTTAAAGCGGCTGAAGAGAACAGTTTAATTAACAAAGTTGATGCCAAGTTTAGCGCAGTAGATTTGTACAAAGAAGAAATAGAAATATCTCCAAGAGATGTTGTTGTGTTCGATCCTCCCAGAGCAGGATTGGGCAAAAAAATGATAAAAAGTATGCTTAAAAACAAGCCTGAGTTTATTATTTATGTTTCATGCAATCCGCAAAGCCAAAAAAGTGATTTTGATTTGCTTAAACAGGAGTATAATGTTAAGGAAGCATTTTGGGTTGATATGTTTCCGCAAACAGCCCATATCGAATCTGTGCTAATTTTAAATAGAAGAAACGCTTAATATATTTGGTCTTTACATATTCAAAATATTTTTAAATCAAGTTAAGTTCTAAATATTTGAAGAAGAATGGAAGAAAACAAACAAGAAAAGGAAATAGTAGGAAAATCTGAAGAGTACTCTGCGAAGGAAATAACTGTATTGGAAGGTTTAAGCGCAGTAAGGAAAAGACCTGGCATGTACATTGGTTCAACGAGCGTTCAAGGCTTACACCATTTGATTTTTGAAATTGTCGATAATTCAATTGACGAGATTCAATCGGGTTATGGGAACCTTATTGAAGTTATAATTCATAAGGACAACAGCGTCAGTGTTAGTGACAATGGCCGAGGAATCCCTGTAGATTATCATCCCAAGTACAACAAAAGGGCATTGGAATTGGTTCTAACAGTTTTACACGCAGGCGGAAAATTCAATAAGAAGTCATATAAAATTAGTGGAGGGCTTCACGGTGTCGGCTTATCGGTAGTAAACGCGTTGTCTGAAAAATTAGAAGTTGAAGTTAAAAGAAACGGTTTTGTTTGGGTTCAGAAATATTCAAGAGGAAAACCGATAACAGAGGTTACGAAGAAAGAATCAACCAGTGAAACAGGAACCACGATCAAATTCAAACCCGATTCTGAGATTTTCGAAACTACAATTTTTGATTATCACATCATAAGCAGCAGACTTAAAGAACTTGCATTTCTTAATCCAAATGCAAAAATAATTTTGTTTGATGAAAGAACAAACAAAGAAGAGATATTCAAATATGAAGGTGGAATCCTTTCTTTTGTAATTTCGTTAACCAATGGAAAGCAACCTCTGCACAAACCGTTTTATGTGAAAAAAAAGATTGAAGATGTTGTTGTTGAAATTGCGTTGCAATACACAAAATCATACAGTTCTTCGCTTTATTCCTTTGTTAATAACATCAGAACCACAGAAGGAGGGACACATGAAAAAGGTTTCAAACTGGCTTTAACCAAAGCAATAAACAAATACCTCGAAGAAGAAATGAAACAGAAGGAACTTAGAGTGAGTTTTGACGACTGCAAAGAAGGCTTGGTTGCCCTAATCTCGTTGAAAGTTCCGGAACCTCAATTTGAAGGCCAAACCAAAACAAAACTTGGCAACAGTGAAATCAGCAGGATGGTTAATTCTGTTTTGTTTGATGCGCTTTATACTTTTTTACTGGAAAATCCTGAAGATGGAAAGTCAATAGTATCTAAAATCTTGTTAAGTTATAAAGCAAGAGAAGCTGCAAGAAAAGCAAGAGAGCTCGCCAGAAGAAAAAATGCTCTAGATTCTTATTCGTTACCGGGAAAACTTGCAGATTGTTCATCAACAGACCCCAGCAAAACAGAGTTATTCATTGTTGAAGGCGATTCGGCTGGAGGTTCTGCCAAACAGGGTAGATCTAAAGAGATTCAAGCGGTTTTGCCATTGCGGGGAAAAATTCTGAACATTGAAAAATCAAGTATTGACAAAATTTTTGCAAATAATGAAATCTCTGCGTTAATCTCTGCAATAGGGACTAACATAAATGATGATTTCAACATATCTAAATTGAGATATGACAAGATAATTATTATGACGGATGCCGATGTGGATGGAGCACATATTAGGACCTTGCTTTTAACATTCTTTTATAGAACCATGACAAAACTTATTGAAAAAGGTCATGTTTATATAGCCCAACCACCGCTATACAAGGTCAAAATTGGCAAAAGTTCACAATACTTGTTCTCAGATGAAGAGTTAAACAAATTTGCGGCTGAAAACAAGGACAAGAAAATTGAAGTCCAAAGATATAAAGGTCTTGGCGAGATGAATCCTGAACAGTTGTGGGAGACAACCATGAATCCTGAAACAAGAATATTGAAACGCGTTAGAGTTGAAGATGCTATTGAGGCTGACAGACTCTTTAGTGTATTAATGGGCGAAAGCGTTTCCTTGAGGAGAGATTTCATAATCAACAATGCTCTTGAAGCCAAAAATATAGATGTTTAAAATGATGTCTGATAAAGAATTTAAAAAGCTCTTCCGGAAAGAAGCATCAAAAAATTATCAGAACTACTTTCCTGTAAAAGCTTTAAAAAGAAATGGCTTTGAAAGACATCAATGTAAAAAGTGTGGCAAATTTTTCTGGAGTATTAAGGAAAGAGATATCTGCGGGGATCCCGAATGCACTGGTTCTTACGAGTTCATAGGCCAAAAAAACGGCCCGGAAATGGGTTTTTCTCAAGTTTGGTTAAGGTTTAGCAAACTCTTAGAAAGCAAAGGATATGTGCCTATTAAAAGATATCCAGTAATTGCAAGATGGAATCCATCAGTGGAATTTACAATTGCTTCAATTACTGATTTCCAGCCATATGTCGTCTCTGGCGAGGTCGAACCGATACATCGGATGTTAACTGTTCCCCAAATATGTTTGAGATTTAATGATATTGATTCCGTAGGGTTAACTGGAAGGCATTACACAGGATTCACCATGATTGGACAGCACGCGTTTGTACCAAAAAAGGAATTTAATCAAGAAAAATACTTTGAGGATTACCTTAGCTGGTTCACTGAAGAAATGAAGCTTAAAAAGGATGATTTGATAATCCACGAGGACGCATGGGCTGGCGGTGGCAATGTGGGTGCGTGCTTAGAATTCTTCTCCAAAGGGTTGGAAATAGGCAATCAAGTGTATATGTTCTTTGAACGCGACCATGCCGAACTCAAAGAGCTGGACATAAAAGTCTTAGATATGGGCATGGGGCAAGAAAGAGTGTCTTGGTTTTTATCTGGAAAAGCTACAAGTTATGAAGTAGTTATGCCATCAGTTACAGAATACCTATTTAAAGTTACTGGAATAAAAAAAGATGATAAAATTCTCAAGAAATTTGTCCCATTGTCAAGCTTGCTGGATTTGGACGAATTAGAAAATTCAGATGAAACCTGGAGAACTATCGCTAATAAGATTGATGTTAATGTGAATAAGCTTAAATCGATTATATTTCCTGTGCAGAAGATATATGCGATTGCTGATCACAGCAGAACATTGCTTTATGCTCTAACAGATGGAGCTCTGCCAAGCAATGTCGGTGGCGGTTACAATTTAAGAGTTCTGTTCCGAAAAGCGATGGATTACGGGAAAGACCTTGGCATAAACTTAGATTGGAAAATGATATTCAGATTGCATTCTGAAGATTTAAAAGATATGTACCCTGAATTTCTTGACAATTACAAAGACATAACCAAAATAATTGAAGTGGAAAAACAGAAATACTTTGAGAATAAAAAGAAAGCTTCATCCATCTTGACGAGATTCCTGAAAAACAAACAAGAAGTTGAAGAAGATGAATTAATCAAACTTTATGACACCTTTGGGATTACCCCTGAGGATGTAAAAAAAGAGGCCGAGAAGTTAGATGTCAAAGTTTCTGTAAGCGACAAGTTTTACTCAAAGATTTCTGAGATTCATGAAAACAAAGAACATCCAACCCAAACCGGAACGCGAAAGTTTATTGAATTTGACGAAGGACTGCCTGAAACCAATAAGTTGTACTTTGAGGATTTCGGATTAATCGAGTTTGATTCTGTAGTTCTAGCTGTTAAGGACAATTTTGTTGTCTTGGAAAGCTCTGCTTTTTATCCGACTTCTGGCGGGCAATTACATGATACAGGATCAATCAATGGTATAAAAGTAGTGGATGTGTTTAAACAAGGAAACTTGATTGTGCATAAACTTGAAACCAAACCCAATTTCAAAAAAGGTGCGATTGTTCACGGAAACATTGATGTAGAAAGGAGAACAATCCTCACTCAAATGCACACCGCAGCACACATCCTTAATGGTGCATGTAAAAAGATTTTAGGCAATCATGTCTGGCAGGCTGGGGCCGCAAAAACTACTGAAAAAGCCAGATTAGACATTACCCATTATGACTCTTTAAGTGCCGTGGAACTTCAAAAAATAGAAGATCTTGCTAACGAGATAATTAAAAGAGACCTTCCTGTAAACAAATATTTCATGAACAGAATTTTGGCCGAGAACAAATTCGGTATGACAATCTATCAAGGGGGAGCGGTGCCCGGCAAGAAACTTCGAATTGTAGAAATACCGGACTTTGATGTAGAGGCCTGTGGCGGCACACACTTAAACAACACCAGTCAAACCGAAATGATTAAAATAATAAAAACAAGCAAGGTTCAGGATGGTGTGATAAGATTAGAATTTGTGGCT
>CAYLQM010000007.1:4078-30918 GCA_964386095.1 uncultured Methanosarcinales archaeon | reverse complement strand
TATTCTTTTATCTCAATAGTATCTGCAGCTAATTAAACTCTGTTTTTGGTTTGTCTCCGGATTTTGAGAATTTCCTATAACTCTATCATCTGCAATTGCTTCTATCCATTCAATGAAATGCTCTTCTTCTATTGGATAAGGCACTGAACCTACTTTAACCGTTATACTTGTTTCTGTTTTGTCATGTTTTCATCTCTTATAAGATGCTTTATTTAATACAATCTAAAAAAACTACTTTTTAGTTATTAATTTAGAAAGCTGCTCATAGATTTGATTAGGGTTCTCCAGATTGTGCATAGCCAATTCATATCCTGTTCTGCTATAACCCGCGGTATCTATGAAAATTGTCCCTAAACCAAACATCCTTTCAATAATTCCCTCTCGCACTCCAAGATTTGAAATTTTATCATAAGATAATACCTTTCTATTCCTAACTAAAAACCCCTCAAAATATTCAACTCTGTCCGGATAAAATCTATATTCCATCATTCGTAATCTGGCTTTCATTAATGAGAATACAATAAACGTGAAAACAATAAGACTCACTAAGAAAACAAATGCCGGCAATCCTAAATTTGGCATTATCATCTCAGGACGAGTAAAAGTCTCTGGGTTAAAATTATTTGAATTCATAAATTCATTATTTAATTTGTTAAATGTAGTACTAAAACTAAAAAACACACTAATAACACTACTTAAAACCGAAAAGAAAAAGCTAATGATCAGAGCAATAAAGAAACTCTCAATCATTAACAATGGCGTCTTTATTGCGGGTTTAACAACTAAAAAAGGTTTGTCTTTTTGTTCAGAATTGTTAGTTGGTTCCATAAAAAAGAATCACAGAATACTTCCTTTAAATAATTTTCGTTCGTGGTTGAAATTAATATAAAAAATTTCAAAGATTTAAAGTAATTTTAAGTGCTTAAGTGGAGAACACAGTAATAAATATACTTTCTTATCCTCTCAGACGCTTAGATTAAACTGGCTTAAACTAAGGGAAAAAAGAACAAAACAATCAAATAGGTATTTTTATTCAAAATTTATTTTTTAGTTGATTTAGCAAACTTTAAATAAAGTTATAAGTCTCTTTTGGTTCAGAGGCCCCGTAGCATAGTCAGGATAGTGCGGTCGGCTTCGGACCGATTGACCAGGGTTCGAATCCCTGCGGGGTCGTTAAATTAGGTAACGCAAGGTTTTAAAAGTCGGTGAGAATTTCTAAAGAAATATGAACTTTGAAACCATTCCTAAAATTGAAGGTGCCGAATTTTATATTGATCAAGCTTTCAGAAGAGCTAAAAAGAGATATGACTTGATTAAGAAAACGCTTAAGCTAGATGATAAACTCAAAAAAGAATATATCCTGAACAAAGAAAGATTTGTACAAATTAAAGATAGCATTGCAAAAGATTTCGATAGAATTCTTGAAAGATTTCCATTCTATGACAAATTGTCTGAGTTTTATAAAGAACTTTTTAGATGTTATATTGATGTCAGGAGGTATAAGAAGTCATTAGCAGCAATTAAATGGGCCAAAGAAAAAATAGAAGAGGTTTGCATGTCGGGAATAAAAGAAATGAGAGGTATGCAAACTGTAATCCAGTTAAGAAATAAAAGAAAAGCAGTCTACGGCAGAGTGGTTTCTTTCATTAATCGAATTAACAAAAATTTAGAGTACTTAGAAGAAGCCAGACAAAAAATAAGAGAATTCCCTGATATAAAAGACGATAGATTTAAAGTCGTTATTACAGGATTTCCTAATGTTGGAAAGTCAACACTTCTAAAAAAACTGACGGGTAGCGAAGTTGAAATAAACGACTACGCTTTTACAACAAAACAACTGCTTATAGGAAATCTTCAACAGAGATTTTTTAAAGTACAAGTAATTGATGCGCCTGGAACACTTAATCGAAAAAAACTAAACAACATAGAAAAACAAGCTGAAATCGCAATAAAAAATGCTGCTGAACTAATTATTTACATGTTTGATTTAACTGAACCATATCCTTTAAGTGACCAACTCAAATTATATAATCAAATAAAAAAACAAAACAAAAACAAACCGTTAATTGTTTATTTAAGTAAAACAGATATAGTTGAAAAAGAGAAAATTGCTGAGTTCAAAAGAGAATATAAAATCGATTTCTTCACAGATGTTGAAGCCATAAAGAAAGAAATCTTCAAATCAATAGATTCTTTAAGCAAAAAGAGAAAAAAAGAGATTATTTCTTAGTCTTCTTTTTGGCTGTTCTCTTTAATTTGTTAACTTTTTTCTGTTGATTTAGATAAACTGTATGAGTTGGGAAAGGAATGCCTATGCCTGCCTTATTAAGAGCTTCATAAATCCTTTGAACTCCCTCAAGTTTCGCTCCGTATTTTAAAGAAATATCTGGAACCCAATATTTTGCTTCAAAGTTTAGCGAAAACTCGCCCATTGAACTAAACACAACAACGGGTTCCGGTTCTTTTAAAACATTAGGTATTTCTCTGATAACGCTTAGCACAACTTTCTTCACTTCATCCGGATTTGAACCGTATTCAACTGAAAAAGGTACAACGACTCTAGAACTTAAGTTTGGTTGATTGTTATTTAAAATAATACTGTTTGCAAGAAGGCCATTAGGAATCATTATAATTTGATTGTCCCAAGTTCTTATCCTTGTTGTTCTTAACCCTATATCATGAATCACTCCGGATATGTCTCGCTCAGGCAAGCTTATCCTGTCACCAACCTTAAAACTCATATCTGCTGCCAGAGATACTCCACCAATAACATTACTTAAAAGGTCTTTTGCCGCAAGACTGATTGCCAGACCTGCAATACCTAAACCTCCCAAAATTGGAGTTACATTAACACCCCAGAGATAAAGTAAAGAAGTGACTGCAATGACAAAGAAAAGGATATTATTAATTCTTTGGAGAATAGGCGCAAAAGATTGACTTACATAACTAATTCTATTATTCTTCCCGGCAAGTTTTTTAGCGAGCGAGTTACTCCATATATAAATTAACACTTCTGAGATTTTGCTCAAAATCAATACGGCAATTAACAAAATTATTGAATCCAAAGTTCTTTCCAGAAGATCTGGCAGTAAATTAAAGTACGCGAAAAGTATTCTGAAAGTAACAAAGATAAAGAGATAAAAAATTTTGGATTGGAATTTCTCTACAAAGATATCATCAAATCTGGTTTTTGTTTTTTTTGCATAGTTTAATAAAATTTTTTTTAAGCTTTTGTTTATAAAAAAAGCTGCAACTGTCAATATTAAGAAAAGAATAAGCGCAAACATAAAATGAGATGATAAAGAATCTAAGGCAGGCAAAGTAACAGATGAAACATTCATAATTGATTTGTTTAATGCAGTTATTTAAAAAATTTACTCTTTAAACCTTTTAAACACAAACTTTAAAAGTGCTAATTAAATAAAATTAACTGTATGCCTGTATATAGAATAATCGGAATATCTGTAAATAATCGAAAAGTTAATGCTGTAAAGCTTCAGCAAATTTTATCTAAACACGGACATATCATCAAAGCTCGGCTGGGATTACATGAAACTAAATTAGAAAATGAGTTCGGACTTGTAATTTTGCATGTTGAAGATAACAAAGAATTGTGTGATAAATTAATTAATGAAATTAATTCCACAGAAGGATTAACCTCTAAAGAATTAGTTTTAGATACTAGAAACGTTTGAAACGACATCAAAGATAATTCCGTTTTCATTTTTATAATTTAAAATTTCAGGATATTGTTCCAAAAAGCATTCCACTATCTGTGGATCGAAAATTTTTCCAGTGTTCTCTTTTATGAAATTACAAGCATCATCAGCGCTCAATGCTTTTCTATAAGGCCTATCTGTCGTTAAAGCGTCTAAAACATCAGCTAATCTCAGGATTCTGGATTCTAAAGGAATGTCTTCACCTATAAGAGCTTCATAACCCGTTCCATCCCAATTTTCATGATGAAATCTAACCCAAAGAGGTAACTGTCCTAAGTGCTTAATATCTTTTAGAATTTGATAACCATAAATCGCGTGTTTTTTCATTTCTTTAAATTCTTCATCAGTTAATCTGCCCTCTTTTTTAAGAATATCATCATTAACATAAATCTTTCCAATATCGTGTAAAAGGCCTGCAAAATAAATCCGTCTTAAATTTACAACATTTTCAATGTTTTTATTGTAATACTCAGCAATTTTAAAAGAGTAATTTGCTACGTGCAAACTATGATTGTATGTGTAATGATCTTTAATGTTTATAGATAGAGTGGTTAATTTTACAAGATGAACTAAAAGCTCTTCTAACTCTTTTTTCATATTTGCCTCCTTCGTCATATCAAAAAGGAAAAGAATTACATTAGATAAATTCTTTTTAACATTGTAAATTGGAAAAAGATATGCTCTTGCTTCTTTATCATTATCAAACCTAATTTGTTCTTGAAAATGAGACATTTGATCGAAATTTGAAAGTTGGTCTTTTAGATTAAGAACATCTTGACTGTCCATTCCCAAGATATATTCTAAATCAGAATAATTAGTTTCATTTAATTTAAGATATTCTCTTCCCAGCAAGTTTGCGTTTACAATATTGAGTTCTTGGTCTAAGAGATATGCGGGAAGAGGCATATTTTCAAACGTTTTATATAGATTACCTCTAAAATTTTCATAATTCTCCTTTGTCTCAGCAATTATGGAATTTAATTTCTCGTTTTTTTCTGTTAATTTCTTTTTTTTTCTATCCAAGAGTGAACCCATTGTTATCGGTAAACCAAATTCAAACAGGGAAGAAATAGTTAAATAGGGCTGCGCAAAGAATTCTGAAAAATTCGAAACTTCAATAAAATTCTTTGCAAGGTTATAATTTATAAAAAAAGTTGAGAACCCCACACCTAATCCAAAACAAAAACCTGCATTATCTTTTATAAGATTTTCGAGTTTTTTTATTGCTGAAGCCATTTTTAACTGCCGTACCTTTAGAGTGGTTGTCAGTCGTCTTTTTATATTTTTGGTTAAAATTAAAACAACAGACTTCAAATTTCATAATAAGGAAGGAAGGAGTCCAACATGAATTTGCAGTGATCGTAGTTGTTCCCGCGAAAAAGTAATCACTCCGAAGTTGCGAAAGATTTATAAAGAATCTGGAGTTCACTAATCAGTAATAAAACGGTGTTGCTCATGATTATTGATAAGACTTTAATAAACAGATTAAAAGAACTTGGGCTAAACAGTTACGAAATAAAAATTTGGACTTCTCTTCTCGCCAAAGGAACTGCATCTGCCAGCGAACTTTCAGACATAGCAAATGTTCCTCGGTCAAGAAGTTATGATGTGTTAGAAAGTTTGGAAAAAAAAGGATTGGTTATTGCACAATTTACAAAACCCATACGATACATTGCAGTTGACCCTATCGAAGGGATTGAGAGAATAAAAAAACGGATACTTAAAGAAACCAGGGAAAATATAAACATTTTGGACAGGGTAAAAAACAGCGAGATTCTTGGATTTCTAAAAGAGTTATACGATAAAAACATTACGCTTGTTGATCCGTTAGAAATGTCTGGCGCAATCAAGGGCAGAAACAACATCATAAATCATCTTAGATACTTAATCAAGGGTTCCAAAAAAGAGATTAACATAATTACAACCACCAAAGCGTTTGCTCACAAAGTAGAGAACTTATATGCCGATTTGGAAAAAGCCAGCAAGAAAGGAGTAAACATCAAAATTGCCGCTCCCGTAAGTGAGGATGTTAGGAAGGAAGTTGATTCAATAAAAAAAGTTGGAGAATTCAGAAATGCCAAAAACATCAAATCAAGATTCGGATTGTTTGATAATGAACACTCTGTCCTGTTCCTGACAAATGAAAATGCTGGTGAGGCTTTTGACTCGGCAATATGGGTACAAAGCAAAGACTTGAATCAGTCGTTAAAACATGGTTTTGAGCACATCTGGGAGAAACTTGAACATTGATGGTTTCATTTAAAAAATAAAATCGCAAGAATATACTGAAAAAGATATTAGGCAACATCTAAAAATACTTATTTTTGAACAATAATCTTTTGATTATGACCTCGCTAACCATAACCCCCTTTTTTGATAAGTATATGATCTATGGCCCGCCAAAAAGCGGCAAGAGCGGAGAGATCATAAATAGCCTTCTAAGTTTAACGAAGAGTAGGAGTTATTCCGAAAAAGAAATTCTAGTGGTAAAACACTTCTTAGAAGATAAAGAATATCCAAATCATATTGTTTCATTTGACAAAAAACAATTTTCTGCAAAGGAGGTTGAGAAAGCTGAAGATATTGTTAGTTTAATCAACGAAAATCCAATGGTTGAATTAATCTTTATTTCGGGGGTAAATTTCTTTGAAGATAGCAGTATTAAAGAGTTGATTCAGGAAATTGCTAATTCTAACAGAAAGGTTGTTATGAGTGGCATAGCATTAACAGATAAAGGCGAACCTTATAATCACATGGATAAACTAATGGCAATTGCCAATGAATACGTTAAGTTGTACGGCACATGTAATCAATGCGGAGAACCTGCAACGAAAAGTGGAAGATCAGATAATGGGAAATATTGCGCATTGTGTTCGATTCATGCTAATTTTAAGGACAAGTACAAGTATAATCCATTTTTTGCTGACCACAAACCTCTGCTTAGATTAATTGTTGGCCCAATGTATGCATCAAAGACTGAAACTCTAATGGATTACATAAATGAAGTTATTAAAAGAAATGAAAGTGCTGACAAAAAAGAGGATTTTATTTTATTCAAAGCACAGATTGACAAGAGATATATGACGCCTGGAGAAAAACCAAAGGTAAAATCACATAACTTAAGAGAGTTTGAAGCCATACCAATAAGCGATGCCAAAGAAATACATGAATACTTAGAAAAACACAGTGAAACAAGGCACATTTTTATTGACGAAGGTCAATTTATTTCCAATCTTTACGAAGTCGTAACAGAACATTATTATCGCGGATTAAACATTACAATATCCGCTTTAGCCAGGGATTTTCGTGGAGAACCTTTTGGTGAGGATATTCCTAAATTGTTAACCCAAGCAGATGAAATAATTAATAGGAGAGCGTATTGCACACATCACATTTACAATGATTCAGCACCTTGCAGATGGCCCGCCACAGAAACGCAGAGATATATTAAATACGATAAAGACATCGTCCCCGCTAGATATGACGACCCTGTGGTAATCGTCGGATCGAAAGGAAATGAGAATGTTAAAGAGTTCTATGAAGCTGCATGCATACTTCATCACACTGTCCTAAACAAACCCAAACCTGTGTTTGACATCGAACCATTAAAGAAATAAAGAAAAGTAAAA
This sequence comes from uncultured Methanosarcinales archaeon, assembly GCA_964386095.1. Classification (GTDB taxonomy): domain Archaea; phylum Nanobdellota; class Nanobdellia; order Woesearchaeales; family JASKKU01; genus JASKKU01. The sequence continues at coordinate 23,570 of CAYLQM010000007.1, read as the reverse complement.
ATTCTAATACGCAAACAAACCTAATGAATTAAAAAGTTAATAAATCAAACATAATAATATTTCTGTTCTGTTTTCTGCAATTTATCCTGCTGAGAGCCAACCTTGTTTGCACGAGGTCTTTTTGTTTCGGAATCTCTTCTAAAAGTGATGCCCAAGTCTTTTAAGAACGTGTTCATTCCCTCCTCCATGTTAAATAACCCCTTAAGCAGACCGTGTTTTGAAGGCGTTCCGGTAAACACAAACAACATTTGAGACAAATAATCTAAGAATAACAAATCATGGTCTATCACAACAGCAGTTCTCTCTTTTTCTTCCATAAAGGATCTCAACACCTTGGATACATTTAATCTTTGCTCAACATCTAAATATGCCGAAGGTTCATCAAGAAGATATAAGTCGGCATCCCGGGATAAGCATTTTGCGATGTAGACTCTTTGAAGTTCTCCGCCAGAAAGTTCATTCAGTTTCTTGTTTAAGAGTTCCTCAATGTTAAATGGCTTAATTAACTGCAGTTTATACTTGTGGAGAGCATCCGCAAGATAATTTGAAACTAATTCCTCAGAAGTATGGAACAAATATTGCGGTTTGTGACTTACCTTAAGCTCAGATGAAATTGTGCCTTTTGTTGGTTTTAGCTCGCCTGCGAGTATTTTTATAAAAGTCGTTTTTCCAATGCCATTCTCACCAAGAACACCGATAACCTTGCCTTTTGGAATTTTACCGGCATTCACTTTCAAATCAAAATCGCCCAAAGAAATCTCAAAATCATTCCATTCTATAAGAGATTGCGCGTTATCAAGATTTTTTTCAGGAGCAGCTTTTGTAAATTCAATTGGCTCCTTCCTAAAACGGACATTTTCTTCCCTTAAAAAACCTCTTAGAAATGTGTTGATACCTTCCTTAGTGGATCTAATCTGGCTAACTACACCAAAACTTCGAGGTTTACCATACATAATATGCACAAAATCCGATAGATAATCCAAAACAATTAAATCGTGCTCAACCAGAAGCATGCTATTGTCCTCGCGTAGAAATTCTTTCAGTACTGAAGCAAGTTTAAGTCTTTGTTTTATGTCTAAATATGAAGTTGGTTCATCAATTATTCTGAGAGCGGAATCCTTAAGCATGGCTCCTGCAATAATGACCCGTTGTAATTCCCCGCCTGAAAGATGAGACAGTTTCCTATCAAGCAAGCTACCCAATTCAAAAGCTGAAATTACTGATTTAAAATCCCGCGAAATCTTTGACAGGAACTGCAAAACAGTACCAGTAAATATCTTAGGAATAGCTTCAATGTGCTGCGGTTTGTAGGATATTGAGATTTGACCTGAATAGAGTTTTGTGAAATAACTTTGCAATTCAGTACCTTTAAAAAAAGAAATCACTTCTGATTGTGAAGGTGCAACATCAAATTTTCCTAAGTTTGGGACAATTATATTTCCCAAGACTTTTATTGCAGTACTTTTCCCAATCCCATTTATTCCAATAATTCCAACGATACTTCCAGGTTTTGGAACGGGCAGTTGGTAAAGTCTAAATCCGTTCTTACCAAATTGGTGAACAGCATTCTGTAATTCCGAAGGCAGATTAATAATGTGAATTGCTTCAACAGGACATCTGTTAGAACAAATTTTACATCCCGTGCATAAAACTTCTTCAATAACAACCTTGCCGTCCTCGCTTTTATGAATACATTCTTCACCCTGCCGATTAACTGGGCAAAGTTTAATACACAAATAATCACCGCAAAAAACAGGATTGCATTTTTCTTTTTCCACTACAGCAATTCTATTACTTTGCATACTCTCTAGAAAAGGTGCGATTATAAAAAGGTTTTGTTTCAGATTTTGAAACAAACAAAAAATAAGAGCATTGAATCGGAGTATTTGACATTAAAATGTTAGTAAAATGTTAGCAACAGAATTCAATCAGACTTAATTAAATCTGGCGTTAATTTTAATAATGTTGAAAGTTATACTACTTCTTAAAAGATAAAGTTAGTTACTATTTAATAACATAATAGTGAATTAAGTGACTAACTCAAAAGGGATAAAAAGCGTAAGTTTTTAATATCAGTGGTGTTTTTAGTATAACAATTGGTTTAAACATAAATAGTTATAAAAAAAAATTCGGAGGTAATCAAATTGATTGTAAACGATGAGTTCTTAAACAAATTGAGAAGATACTTTAATTTAAATCTTTATGAAGTTAAAGTTTGGACTGCATTGCTATCAAGAGGAAGTGCTACTGCTGGAGAATTATCTGACATTGCGAATGTTCCCCGGTCAAGAAGTTATGATGTATTAGAAAGCCTGGAAAAGAAAGGGTTTGTGATTGTAAAATTCGGGAAACCCATCAAATATCTGGCAGTGCCCCCCGAAGAAGTTCTTGAAAGGGCCAAAAAGAACATGATAAAAGAAGCAGAGGAGCGCGTCAGAAAATTAGATGAATTGAAAGACAACGAAATCATTCAGGAATTAAAGAGTTTGCATGAGAGAGGCGTTGAGCTCGTAGAACCACATGAAAAAAGTGGTTCATTAAAAGGAAGACATAACTTATACAATCACTTAGAGTTCTTATTCAAGAGCGCTGAAAAAAGCATTTCTTGCATGACAACTGAAAAAGAATTTATCCGATTAGTGGAGACATTAAAACCTACTCTTGAAAGCGCTGTCAAGAGAGGCGTGAAGATAAGGTTTGCAACTGAGCATAATGATAATAGTGAAGAGATGAAGCTTGCGTTAAAAGATATTCAGGGAATCGGAGAAGTGAGACAAGTTAAAGGCATAAAGGCAAGATTTGTTATTGTTGACGGGCAAGAGTTAATGTTTATGATAATGCATGATGAAGAAGTGCATCCATCCTACGATGTTGGTATTTGGGTAAATACACCATTTTTTGCAAGCGCTTTGGAAGAACTGTTTAACATTGCGTGGAGCGATTTAGAAGTCGTGGTTAAGGTAAGCAAGAACAAATAAATTTTTATTTTTGTTGATAATTCTTTTTTATGGATTGATTAGGAAACTTTTTATTTCTGATATGACTGCTCTGAATTATGATTGAGAAGACAAAATATGCTTCCCTGTACATCAATGAATTGCCCGACGGTTGCAAACTCTGTGTAATTGGCAGAAAAACTGTAATCTTTGTTACAGGTATCTGCGCTCGAAACTGTTTTTATTGTCCTCTCTCCGAGTCGAAAAAAAATAAAGATGTGATTTACATCAACGAGATGCCGTTAAAGGGTGAAATTAATTTCGATTTGATAATTGAAGAGGCCAAGTCTCATAATTCATCGGGTGCAGGTATCACTGGAGGCGATCCTTTAGCGAGAATTGATAGGACTATTTCCATTATCAAGAAATTAAAAGAATATTTCGGAAAGAAGTATCATATTCATTTATATACTCCATTAATGCTTGTAGACGAAAACAAACTTCAAAGATTGTTTAAAGCAGGGCTGGATGAGGTAAGGTTTCATCCGAACATATTTGATTCTAAATATTGGAATAGAATTTCTTTAGCGAAAAAGTTTAATTGGGATAAAGGTATTGAAATCCCTGTGATTCCCAACAATGAAGAACAAACTATAAAATTGTTGAACTTCGTAAAAGACAAAGTGGATTTCATAAACCTTAATGAGTTAGAATATTCAGACACCAATGCAAATCAACTTTTTGAGAGAGGTTTCTTTACAAAAAATGAGTTAAGTTATGCTATAAAAAACTCTGCGTTCAGCGCCAAGAAACTTTTAAGATTCATTGATAAAAAGATATACCCTTATCACAAATTAAAGGTACATTTCTGTACTGCAACCACCAAGGATAGATTTCAGTTAACTAATCGAATGAAGTTAAAGGCAAAAAATGTTAAACTGCCTGTGGATTTGGTTTCAAAAGATGGTATGCTTATGAGAGGATGTATTTATCTAAGAGAAATGTTTAATGACAAGTATCAAAAAAAAGAAATTCATAAGGAAAATTGCAAAGAGTTAATTAACAAGTTAAAATTTGCCAAGAAAGAGTTATCAAACATTTTTAGAAATGGGATTTATTTAGATCTGAAGAAAAAAAGATTAATCGTTAAGCCAAAAAAGTTGGTGAGTCATCTTAATAAGATTCCTAAGAAGTACCTTTGCGCATTAGTTGAAGAATATCCTACTTACGACAGACTTGAAGTAACAGTTAATTTTTTAAATTGAAATTGCAAAACTCAAACAAATAAGTTATGTTAAGGAGTTGATGTTTAACATATGGTGAATCAAATGGAGCCTAATTTTTATAAGATTGCTAAGAAATGGCAACAAGAATGGGAAAAGAATGAAGTGTTTAAAGTTAAAGAAGATAAAAGTAAGAAAAAATTCTATTGTTTGGAAATGTTTCCATATCCCTCAGGTCATCTTCACATGGGTCATGTAAGAAATTATTCTATTGGCGATGCATATGCTAGATTTAAAAGAATGAATGGTTTTAATGTACTTTACCCTATGGGTTACGATTCTTTTGGATTACCTGCCGAAAATGCTGCAATAAAGCATAATGTAAATCCTAAAGAATGGACCGAAAAGAACATTGAAGGCATAAAAGAACAGCAAAAAGAGATGGGTTTTTCTTATGACTGGTCAAGGGAAATAGCTACGCACAAAGAAGAGTATTATAAATGGAATCAGTGGTTGTTTATCCAATTTTGGAAGAAGGGATTGGCTTATCAAAAAGAGGGGTTAGTAAATTGGTGTCCCGGTTGTAAGACAGTGTTGGCCAACGAACAGGTTGTTGATGGCAAATGTTGGAGATGCGGCAAAGAAGTAGAAAAAAGGAACCTAAAACAGTGGTTCTTAAAGATAACAGATTATGCAGACCGGTTATTGGAAGACTTGGGAAAACTTGATGGATGGCCTGAATCCGTTAAAACTATGCAACGGAACTGGATTGGCAAATCTGAAGGCACACTTATCAAATTCAAGGTAAAAGACACCAACTTAGAAGTCGCAACATTTACAACTCGAGCCGATACTATTTACGGGGTCACCTACTTGGTTATTGCTCCCGAACATCCATTAACTCAGGAATTAATCAAGGATTTAAAGAACAAAAAAGAAGCCGAAAGATTCATACAAGAATGCTTGAAGGAGAGTTATGAAAGCAGAACTGCCGAAGATAAAGAAAAGAAGGGATTATTCACAGGCAAGTATGCAATTAATCCTGTAAATGATGAAAAAGTGCCGATATTCATTGCCAATTATGTTTTGGGGGATTATGGCACAGGCGTAGTGATGGCTGTTCCCGCTCACGACCAGAGAGATTTTATGTTCGCTAAGAAGCATGACCTGCCAATAAAAGTGGTTATTCAACCTGAGGATTATGAACTTGACGCCAAGAAAATGATTAAAGCGTACACTGAACCAGGAATTTTAGTAAACAGTGGAAAGTTCAACGGCATGAACAATCTTGAAGCTATTTCTGAGATTCAGAAGTACTTGGAAAAAAAGGGATGCGGCGGCAAAACCGCAAGTTATAAGCTAAGAGACTGGTTAATCTCAAGGCAGAGATATTGGGGCACTCCTATCCCTATGATTTATTGTAAAAACTGTGGGCTTGTGCCTGAAAAAGAAGAAAATCTTCCGGTAAAATTACCTGAAGATGTTGAGTTCACGGGTTCGGGGAATCCTATTGAAACATCCAAGAGTTTTGTAAACACAAAATGTCCTTATTGCGGCGGCGATGCCCGGCGGGAAACTGATACCATGGACACATTCTTTGATTCTTCGTGGTATTTTTTAAGATATGTAAGTCCAAAAGAAAATATGCAATCTTTTGACCCTGAAAAAGTGAAGTACTGGTTGCCTGTTGACCAATACATTGGGGGGATCGAGCATGCAGTGTTGCATTTACTTTACTCTAGGTTCTTTATCAAAGTTTTATATGACCTTAAATTAATTGATTTTGAAGAACCGTTTAAAAGATTGTTAACCCAAGGCATGGTAATTAAAGATGGAGCAAAAATGTCAAAATCTTTGGGAAATGTTGTTGACCCACAAGAATTTAATCTAAAATATGGACCCGATACTTCAAGATTATTCATTTTATTCGCTGCATCTCCTGAGAAAGAACTCGATTGGCGTCATAGAGCTGCTGAAGGAACCTACAAATTTTTAATCAAACTTTACAACAACATCATATCCGCTAAAGAACTCCTTGAAAATAACAATAGAAAAGAATTGGACAATTATGACAGGTATATCTTAAGCGTGATTAATAGGGGAATTAAGGAAATTACAGAGATGTTCGAAACCTTTAAATTCAATCTCGCAACAGCAAAGATTATGCAGATAAGTGATGAGGTGTTCACTTACATTCGAAGAAATAATATAAATAGTCAAGTATTGAGAGATAGCATTGAAAAATTGCTCAAGATAATTTCTCCAATAACACCGCATATCGCGGAAGAACTGTGGCATAAACTTGGTAATGATACATTTATCTCGTTAGAAAAATGGCCAGAGTATAATGAAAGTTTGATTGATAATAAAATTGAGTTTTTAGTTTCATTACATAAGAATGCCGCTGAAGATATAAGAACCATTAAGAAACTTGTCAATAAAGAAGTTAGAAGGGTAAAAATTATCCTCGCGGAAGAATGGAAATATGATTTGTATAATTTTATCAAACGAGAATTCAAAGATAAAGAAAACTACAAAGAAATTGTTGAAAAAGTGATGAAGAATAACAATTTCAAAAAGTACGGCAAAGCGGCTTTAACAGTGGCAAATAACTTCATGAAGAATCCACAACTGATTAATCAACCGATGTTTGAAAGGAATGAAGAAATTGATGCGTATATGATAACTATTGAAAGCATTAAGCTAAGGAGCGGGCTTGACTGCGAGATTGAGGTAACATTTGAAGCAAACAGTGATTTAGAAAGGAAGAAACAGCAAAATGCGAGTCCAGGAAAACCGGCTATCATATTAGAATAGAAGATGAAAGTTTTAGTAACTGGGGGTGCAGGATTTATTGGTTCACACATTGTCGATAAATTAATTGAGAAAGGATTTGAAGTTTTTATTATTGATAATTTGTCGACAGGAAAAAGAGAAAACATTAACGAAAAAGCAAAGTTCGTTTGCGGAGATATCAATGATGAAAGATTGCTTAACAATTTGTTTAAAGAGAATAACTTTTCTTATATATTTCATTTAGCTGCGCAGATTAGCGTTTCGAATTCTGTTAGAGAACCAGTAAAGGATGCGCAAGTAAACATAATCGGAAGTTTAAAATTAATTAAGAAAAGCATTGAGTCAGGAGTTAAAAAAATCATATTCTCATCAACTGGTGGAGCAATTTACGGTGAAGCAGAAACATTTCCTACAACAGAAGAAGTGTTCCCAAAACCAGTATCTCCATACGCAATTGCAAAATTTTCCGTGGAAAATTATTTAAGGTTCGCTAAGAGGGAGTTTGGATTAAACTATACTATATTAAGGTATAGCAATGTTTACGGTCCACGACAGGATCCTTGCGGAGAAGCTGGAGTGGTTGCAATATTCTCATCAAGAATGCTTCAAAATAAGAATACTATAATCTTTGGTGATGGAAAATATATCAGAGACTATGTTTTTGTAAGTGATGTTGCACAGGCAAACATAAAAGCAATGGAAAACGGGGATGGAAAAATATTCAATATTTCTACTGCTAAAGGAACTTCTGTCAATGAATTATTTCAAATCCTAAAAGAATTAACAGGATACAGGAAAGCTCCATTTTATAAACCCGAAAGGGAAGGAGATGTAAGAAAAAGCGTGTTGAGTTATGAAAAAGCGAAAAGAGAACTTAAGTGGGAACCCAAGATTAACATTGATGAAGGGCTAAAATCAACAGTTGAATGGTTTAAAGAAAAGATAAAACAAAAAGATTAATTGCAAAAAAATAAAAATTAATTTTCGCTTTCTTCTCTGATTTCTGCTTGGGCTGCTGCTAAGATTGCTATTGGCACTCTATAAGGCGAACAACTCACATAATCTAAATTAATTCTCTTGCAGAAATCAACAGTTCTTGGTTCGCCACCCTGTTCACCGCAGATTCCTGCTGAAAGATTTGGGTTAACTGCTTTTCCATTATCTAAAGTAAACTTCATCAACTTGCCAACGCCTTTAACATCAACGGTCTTGAATGGATCATCCTTTAGAATTTCTTCTTTCAGATAAATCGGCAAAAATTTCCCAATATCGTCTCTTGAAAAACCAAAAGTCATCTGAGTTAAGTCATTTGTTCCAAAACTGAAAAAATCTGCATACTTGGCAATCTCGTCAGCCGTAAGTGCTGCTCTTGGCACTTCAATCATGGTTCCAACTTTGTATTCAACATTAACACCAGACTGATTAATAATTTGTTGCGCAACTTTATCGATAATTTCTCTAATCCGTTTTAGTTCTTCAAAATGACCAACCAAAGGGACCATAATTTGGGGTTTTACCCTAATACCTTCTTTTATTGCGTCAATTGCAGCAAAGATTATTGCTTTGGTTTGCATTTCTGTAATTTCGGTGTATGTTAACAACAATCTACAACCTCTGTGTCCCAACATAGGATTAACTTCCATTAAATTCTTGACCTTTTCTTTAACTTCTTCTGGAGAAATTTTTAATTGTTTAGCAACGGCTTTAATTTCATCATCTTCCTTTGGCAAAAATTCGTGCAATGGTGGATCCAGCAATCTTATGGTTACCGGCAACCCATCCATCACCTTAAATATCTCATAGAAATCCTCTCTTTGCATAGGAAGAATTTTATTTAATGCTGTTTGTCTTTCTTTTTTTGTGTTTGCCAAAATCATCTCCCGTACTGCTGTAATTCTGTCGCCTTCAAAAAACATATGCTCTGTCCTGCAAAGACCGATACCTTCAGCGCCAAAAGCTCTCGCAATTGATGATTCTTTTGGTGTATCTGAATTAGTTCTTACGCCAAGTTTCTTTATTTCTTTCGCCCAGTTCATAATCGTTTCAAAATTGCCACTCAAGTCAGGCTCAACCAAAGGCAGTTGACCAAGATAAACTTCTCCTGTATTGCCGTCCAAAGTTATCCAATCGCCAGATTTTACCGTAATGTTTTTTATTTTAATTACTTCATTTTCTTCATCAACAATTAAATCTGAACAACCAACCACCGCGCATTTCCCCATACCTCTTGCAACAACAGCTGCGTGGGAAGTCATACCACCTCTCTGGGTTAAAATACCTTGGGCGGCATTCATACCCTTAATATCTTCAGGGCTAGTTTCTGTTCTTACTAAAATAACTTTTTCCTTTTTTTCTGCCAACTCAAATGCTTCCTGAGATGTTAAAGCAACCTTGCCCATCGCAGCGCCTGGAGATGCAGGTAAACCCCGAGTAATAGATTTGTGTTTTTCTTTAGCCAAGGGATCAATTCTTTTGTGCAGCAATTGATTTAAAGCTTCAGGGTCAATCTTCATAAGTGCATTCTTCTTATCAATGATCCCCTCATTAACCAAATCAACTGCAATTTTAACTGCGGCAAACCCAGTCCTTTGGCCTGTTCTTGTTTGCAATATGTATAATTTTCCTCTTTGAACTGTAAATTCTATATCCTGCATATCCTTATAATGATGCTCTAATTTTGTTTTAATGTCTAAAATTTGATCATATAAAGCGGGGAACTTGTTCTTAAGCTCTAAAATTGGTAAAGGCGTTCGTATACCTGCAACAACATCTTCCCCCTGAGCGTTTGGCAGATATTCACCAAATAATCTATTCTCACCAGTTGCAGGATTGCGTGTAAAACAAACACCGGTCCCACAATCATCACCAAGATTCCCAAAAACCATTGCTTGAATATTTACAGCAGTGCCCAATAAACCTTTTATGTTTTTAATTCTACGGTATTCAATTGCTCTTTCATTGTTCCATGATTTGAAAACGGCTTCAATTGCAAGCCATAATTGTTGCATAGGTTCTTGTGGAAAACCTTTACCCGTTTCTCTTTCAATAAGAGTTTTGTATTCCTTAACAACTTCTTCAAGGTCCTCAGCTTTCAGTTCAATATCCTGTTCATAACCTTTTGTTTCCTTAATCTTATCAAGCACTTTTTCAAATTTTGAATGGTCTATTGAAAGCACAACATTTCCAAACATTTGAATAAATCTTCTGTATGAATCATAAGCAAACCTTTTGTTATTCGTATTTTTGGCCAAACCAACAACAGTTTCATCATTTAAACCTAAGTTAAGAATTGTATCCATCATGCCAGGCATTGAAACAGCTGCACCTGACCTAACAGAAACCAAAAGAGGATTTTCTTTATTGCCAAGTTTCAATCCAATCTTGTTCTGCAATTCAGCAAACTTGTTAAGAACTTGTTCTTTAAGTTCAGGCCACAAAACTTCACCACGTTCATAGTATTCTTTGCAAGCTTCGGTAGTTATAGTTATTCCGGGGGGAACAGGTAATCCAATCCTCGTCATTTCAGCAAGACCGGCACCTTTCCCACCCAGAAGAGTTTTCATATCTTTACTTCCTTCCTCAAAAGAATAGACATATTTCTTCATATTATCCCTCCTCGCGTCTCTTAAACAACAGGCAAAAAGGCAGGTTTAAAAAATTTATTAACTTGTGTAAAAAGTGAGAAGAAGGTGCTAGATAACGGTTACAGTCACAGAATCACTGTCTTTGTATATGTAATCAATAACCATGCTCAAACTCGTTTTGTAAGCATTTCCATTGTAATTCCCATCATCCAAGGTCAAAGTAATTTCAAAAGAGTTGTCTTCAAACAATTCAACAATTTGATTAGTTATCTTTTCTTCTGCTCCGATTCGTAATTCTCTGATTTTAACTTCTTTTTTCTTGAATATCGAATCTATATTTAAATTCTCATCTTGAACAGAAAAACAGTTATCTAAGTTGCCATTATCGTAAGTAACAAGTTTACCATTGCCGTGATTTGTTAAATACACTTTTAAGGTTATTCTAACCTTGTTGTTAGATAAAGATTCTACAGGTTCTATTCTTGTAACTGATACAACAGAACCTTGACCGCCCGACAAGGAAATTGGTTCAACAGTACAGGCAGGCTCCACTGCTGTTAGCTGATAATCGGGATTTATACAAAGAGGCACGTTTACAAGAATCGAATAGTTATAGCAATAATCCAAATTTATTTGGCAATCCTTCTCAGACTGCATGGTTGGCAGGTTGGGTTTGAGATAAACTAACCCCACAATTCTGTCTCCTACAGAATGTTGCAAACTTTTGCCTTTAAAGTTAGTTATGCTAAAATCCACAAGATTTGAGTTATCCTGTTGTAAATCACATTTCAAATCCTCGCTTTTGCTAAAAGAAAGGTATGGAAATGGATAAGTTAATTGAAATCTTGCGTTTGAATCACTAGCACCATCGTTTTTTATTGTTAATTTAAGTGGCAGTAAAGAATTTCGCCTAACCGGATTTGATAAAGGTTCAAGCTCTACTTCAATGCTTTTATAACCTGTGTTAAAATCCGTAATTGTTGAATTATTAGAAGAACAGGATGATAAAAATAAGATTATTATAAACAAATTTAAGGAAAATAAACTTAATGCCAGTGCGTTTCGCATTCGACAATGTTTCATTTCAGGAGTATTATATAAAATATCTCTTTATTAAATTTTTTATATGAAACTTTAAGATTTTTTTGTTTGAATAAAATTTGCAAAGTTTCATTAACTTTAGAAAGTTCCATGGTTGTAAGATAAATTGCATTCTTTGTTACCCGAATCATTTCATCAATAGCTTTGTTCACATCAGTAAAATTCTGAACAGCAGTTAAGCTAATCGTGTAATCAAAATATTTGTCCACAAACGGCAAGTCCTCTGCTCGCGCCACATATTTCTCACAGGGATTTAGTGACAATAATTCTTCGCTTGGGTCGATGCAAATAAAGCGACCATCAAGAACTTTTAAATAATGTCCTGTGCCTGAGCCAACATCCAAAATCAAATCATCATCCGAAAAATTAGTAATTTGTTTAAGAAACAAAGCTTTTTGAAGTTGTTCTTTGCCATATAATTCAAGATATCTGCGGGAAATTGCATCATAATATTCTTTTGATTTCATTGAACTTAAAGACTTCATTTTTTGAGATGTGTGAATTAAATGAACTAATAATGTTTTCGATTTAATCTTTGCAGAAAGTTGCTGTTAAAACCGTTGGTCCATAGATTGTAGTAAGGTTAGCATGAGTGACAAGTATTGATGCTGAGGAATATTCCTTGGAACGTTCTTTAGCATCATTAAAATCAGTCATCCCTATGTTTGAATGATTGTAAAAGAATTTGTGAGTGTCATTTGATAAAGATATCCAATAATTAAAACGACCAAAATCGTCTTTCACATAATCATCCAAAGCCGTCAAGCTCTCATCCAATCTAGTCTTATTAACATAGTACAAAACCAAGATAACCTCTGCAAGCGTGGTGTCTGGAGAGATTATTCGTTCCTTAATGCTCAAACCAAGCGTTTTGTTAAGTGTTTTGTCAGACTGCGTTAAATCCCTGGCCTTTGCAGAGGTGAGAAAACCGATAAAGTCGTTTGCTTCAGAAAAGGTAACAACTCTGAAAGTATGTGCTTGAAACATGAAATGAGATACAGAAACATAAAAAAGCACCGCTGCTATTATTAACGCGATGAAAACATCATACATATAGATTTGACCGCTTTTGTTCTTATTGCAAAAAAGATTTTGCCTCATCTTCGCTAAAACCAAATTGTTTAAATCTTTTAATAATTTCCTCATCACTTAAACCACGTTTTTTAAATTCTGTAATCTTCAGTTTAATACGTTTTTTCAAAAATTCGATGTACATTTCCTTTGCAATCTCAAGAAATTCTGGTAATGAATATCCCTTATCAATTAGGGTTGATTTTATTTCAGGATAAGCCATGCCCTGATCAATTGATTTCTTAACAAGATTCCTCAGGTATGTTATCACGATCTGTTTATCTCTATCAGACAACGACGGTTCGATGCTTTCAATGTCAGAATTTAAATCAGTTGTTTTATTCAATTTTTTGTCTTCTGTTTCAGTTTCTTGTTCCAATTTATTTTTATCTTTGTCCGACAAAACCGGTTGCTTTGCTCCACCCCTTTTCGTATGTCTTTTGGAAAACCTTAAGACCAAAAGAATTAATGAAATAACTGCTACCAAAAGTATAACGAATAACAATACATATGAATAAAGCTCTCTAATTGTTGACTTTGGTTGTTGTGTTTCACAACGCGGACAAGGTCCCCCGCAATCCACTCCTTCTTCTCCCTGATTTTTTATACCGTCATTGCAGGTTGGAGTTTTGCAAACGGAATTGTAACAGTAATTGCTTAAACAATCCGAATTCAATTTGCAAACCTTGAACTCAGGACAAGGTTTACAAGAACCTCCGCAATCTATGTCCGTTTCATCTTGATTTTTTATGCCATCATCACAAGTAGCTTTTACACAGATATTGTTAATACACTTTTTTGACAGACAATCGTAACTCGAATTGCACGATTTGCCATCCTCGCATTTGCCGCAAACCAAACCTCCACAATCAATATCGGTTTCACCCTGATTTTTTATACCATCTCTGCAGGTTGGAGTTTTGCAAACTCCATTATAACAATAGTTGCTCAAACAATCTGCATCAGAAACGCAATGCTTTCCTGCACCACATTTTCTGCAAGGACCCCCGCAATCTATGTCTGTTTCATCTTGATTTTTTATATTATCATTGCAAGTTGGCGCGTTCTCGCAGATTTTTGTCTCAGGATTACAGTATCCGCTATAACAATCCGAATCCAAAAGACACTGTTTTCCGTTGTAACACGGTGCGCAAACACCGCCACAATCAATATCGGTTTCGTTTTGATTTTTTATACTATCATTGCAGGTTGGTTTAGGAACGAAAGTCGTTCTTCGGCGGGAGTGTCTACTTGGTGGAGCTTGCGGTGTTGGTGGCGTGTATTCTGTGTCTTCAGTCAGTACAAACAATGAAAAGTTCTGGACTGCAAAACTAATCAGAGATTTGCTTGCATCTACCGAATAATCTGCAATCTGAACTGTATCGCTATAATTTATAAAATCTTTATCATAATCATAAGCCATCTTAAATATCTTAGCAGCATTAGGATTGGAAATTAATCCGGAGTAATTAAATGAGATTGTGTAATTCATTGTTTTGTTAAACTCTATGACATATGCGCTCTTAGGAACAAACCTTTTATCCATCCCCAAATCAAGTTCATTTGAATTAATAAAAGTGGTAGGCATGTTCAAGAAAGTCATGGTTAAATTATTAAAATATGCATAGAACCTTTTGTCGGTATTAATTACAATATTTTCGTGCTTAAACGCGAGCGAAGTGTTGTCTTCAGGCAGCGTCAAATTTGTGCTTGATTGATATCTGCCTTCGCTAATAAAGGTATCATTAAACAATGCTTCAACTTCAACAAGATGATGAACCCTGGATAAATTTAACGAGACTTTATGAGTTGGCTTAACTGATAAGACATAACTTCTGTTTACTTTAACAAGACCGTCGGATAAGTTTATCAACAACATAACATAATCTGTTCTGTTGGTTAAAGCAGTAACCCTGCAAGCGCTATTGTTTATTGCAACAACATCAATATCATTATAAGCTTCTGTTGGGAAAGTGGTATCTAATGTGCAAGAGATGTTCTTGTATAAATCCGAATCGTTCACATAAATAATCGTGCTATATTCCACGTCTTGATATGCTGCTTCTTCAAAAGTTTCGGTTACAAATTCAGGTGCTCTGTTTGAGATATTAAATTGATTTTTGTACGAGTTTATGTTTCCCGCATTATCCTGAACTTGCAGAGTGTAGTTGATAATTGAACCTGGCTTAAATGTTCCAGGCAAAAATTTTATCTCCCAGATTTGGTATTCCGAAGAATTAAAACTTACTGTCAACTCTCGAGAATCGGTCCTGACCTCAGATCCTAAAGTTTCATTGTAATATATGATTACTGAATTAATTCCTGAAGGATAATTTTTTATTGGATCCTCAGCCACTCGCACTTTAAAGATTAAATTATCTGTGTCATAATTCTCACTAGATATGTTTTGCACAGCTAATTGCTGCATCTGGGGAGCAGTGTCATCAATGATGAAGTCAAAAGAGTTTGTAACATTCTCTTTAGATTTGTTGTTGAATAAGAAGATATTCAAGGTATATTTATCCTCTGTCCAACTGGAATTAGTGAAATTTAAAGGTACAAGTATGTTTTTCTCCCGACTAACATTCTCTGAGAAGGCGTTATAAGAAAACATTAACTGATCATTGCTTCGAGTGATGTTAATGCTAAGATTATTAAACAAATACGAGGTTATGTTTAAAGTCAAATCTTTCTTTTTTGAATAAATCTTAGAAAATCCACGAAGTACATAAGAGGGCTTGTCTCTTACAATCAAAAGGCTGTAATTCTCAATAGTGCTTCGATTAAAGATGTCGGTGACATTAATCAACAACGTTAAAAGGTCTTCCGAGAATGACGTTAAGTCTAAACCTAAGTGACCATAATACTGTCCAGATTCATTTTCCTTTTCAAGAAGATTAAAATTTTTCACAAGCAAAGTATCTGTGGCATTTGAAAGGGTTATTTTTGCTGCATTTATTGGAGAGAAGGTGGTTAAGTTTAATAAAAACTCTCCGATTTCTGGCATAAAAACAGCATCCTGGGTTGAATTCGGTTCGATTATCTGATAACTTGGAAAACTCCAGCTTTTAATGAGGTCTACTTTTAAGGAATCTTCGGGACTTTGTTTATTGCCTGCGGCATCTTTGCAAGCAATGTAATAGGTATAAACTCCTTCTGTGGGTGTTGGTAAACTGCACTCGAATTCATTCTGGCTCTTCGGTACGCAATCTCCCAATTTATACAATTCAGTGTAACCGAGGTTTAAATCAGAAAACATACAATTGGCTCCGTCTTCTGCGAAAATTGATACAGTTGTGTTTGGCTCAGATGATAAATCATAGAAAGTGCCTGAGATGTTATAGTTTCCCCCACTGATATTAAGCACGATTGCTTTTTCTGGAGGTAATCTATCTAAATAAATGATTCCGTCTGACGTGGATATATCGGATTGCAATCCAAGATGATTCTCAGCGATTACAGACAGATAATAGGTCATTCCATTAATCAAACTGAGATTATCCAATCTGATTTCTCGGGTTGTTGGAGAGGTTTCACCAAAAGCAATCTCATTTCCCAAATTGTCTTTTAAAGAGTATAGATATCGTTTAATTCCTGATTCTGGGTCTTCAGACTCTGTCCAGTTAAAAAAGAGTGTGTTTTGCGATGTTGCAAAAGATTCATCAAAAACTGTTACTTTGCTTGGCTTGGTTGTATCAAGTAAAATGCTGCCATTGTAATAATCATCAAAAGTGAAAAAATCATTAAAATTCCCGGCAATATCAAAACTCCTTAAGAAAAGTTTATAGCAAAAACCGTTTGTCAAATTGTAGGAAAATTGACCATTTGTATACAAAGTCTTTATTAAAGTGCCATCATCATATTCTCCGCAGCCAATGCTGGAATTAAATACAATTAACGGCGCCTTCATCAAATAAACTTCTCCCCTAGATATTCCCGATAAGTCGTCATAACCGATATCAACCTGAACATTAATTGTATTTGTGTAATACAGAGGGCCAGGGGTATAAATCAATGAATTATCTTTAGGCGGATCAATATCAACTGTAAAGGACTTAAACGCGTACTCGGACCAGATAAGAGACGGGTTTCTAGCTCTCACTCTAATTTCATAAGTTTCATTTCCTTTTAAAGACAAGTCTGTAATATTTACCTGAGTTTGGTTCGTGTACCACGGACCATAAATACAAACATCTTCCGCCTCTGGTTTAACAATACAATATTCATAAAAAAGATTCTGAGATTCAGGGTCTATAAAACTCCAGGTGACTTGGATTTGCGACAGGCTATTTGTATAATCTATGCTTGGAATCAATTCAATGTGAGGGTTCGTTGGTGGTGTTAAATCAACATAAATTACAGGCGAGGAGTTTGTGGGACTTCCAATATTTCCGCATTCATCGATGGGAGTAACTTCCAAGATATAACCATAGTTCATCTTTGCTGACGAGTAATTTATGGTTACATTCGTATCGTTTGTTGAACCGTTTAAAACTGGAACAAATCGATTGCCCAAGTCTGAAGCTGATTCATAGAAAGTATAGTTATAAGTTATTGCGTGAGCATCTGTCAAAGCGGACCAATTAAACTCAAATAATGGTTCAATCACTTGGGTATTAAGCGGTTGTATTGATGGAATCCTACCAATTAAAGAGTCCTTTGAGAACACAACTGTTTTGGTACTTTGTTTTCCAAATAGAGAAGTAAAAGTCAAGGTTAAGTTATAATCGCCGTCATTTAAAATGCCTGTAAGGAATTCATTAAGATTTAAAATGTATTTGTATTTATACCCTTCAAGGACTTGAGAAAAATTGCTTTCCAAATTGCTTCCATTTAAATAAAAGATTGTATCTGTACTGTTTGAAATATTTATTGATGATAAATTGAAATCTAAGGGAGAATAACTATAAACATTAATTACAAATTCTGGTGAAATCATGCAAACTGGTGGTTGAGTAACATTTATTTGCGGAGCAAAATTATCATAAACTACTGGATTATTTAATGTTGAATAACCCTGTTCTCCAAACCGACTCAAAATAACACTTACATTATTCACGCCGGGAAACAGTTCAAGAGATAAATTAAACCAGCCCGAAGGGTAACCTGAAGAATCATAAATTGATATTGTTTCTCCAGAAGAAATGTCTGAAACCAAACAAGGACTGATGTTATATAAAATTTCATTTTTGGAAGGACGATAATCTATCAAATCAGTAATTTTGTATAATGTATAATTGTTCAGAGTATGATTCTGGAACCGGATTCCTGAACCTATCTTAAATTTATCAGCTTCTGAAGAGTTGACCAAAAAGTAACAATCGCCCTCTGATTGGGAATATAAAACATAACTATTATTAATAAGCGGGTTGTCAACAGTTGAAATTGTTGAATTTCTTTTAAGCGGTAACAAGCCCTGACTAGAAGTAATTTCTATTTCTGTATCATTTACATTTGAAAAACCCAAAAAATTAAATGGCGATACATTTGTTACCAACCAAGTTATTAATGAAAATGTCGGCTTATAATTCCAAAATAGTTCTTTAGGCAAATAAGACACATAAAGCGGGTGCTCTAAAGAAGCTGTGTTTTGTGCAGGATCTTTGCATTCTACTCGAATTGTTGGACTATACGGCGTGGAATAATTAGGTTGCGTGACATTAAACGAATACGAAAAGATTGTATCATTCCCAACATCAACAATTGTTTCGACCTCATCTCCATCTATCCAAAGAGTACAATCTGCAACGCTATTATCTAAATACTTGTAAGATAAATTAATTGTCTTCGTTGTAAAGTTAGTCGGGGAAAGCAAAGTAATTTTTGGAGTAGAATTATCAAAGTATATTAATGTGCTGTTACTTGAACTTAAGCCGGCATTATCCCTTGCAAAAACCGTTAAAGTGTATTCGCCGTTATCTGTAAAATTAACAAACACATGCCTACTTTCATCTGTCCCTTCAACGGTTAAAGGAACGACAGTTTCATTGGGATAGGTTAAATTCGCTAAAACTGTAGCGATTCCTGAAGAACTGTCTGAAACGGTGAAATATATGTCCGAATCGCTGTTGAAAAAGGTAGGATCCGAGAAAATTATGTTCGGTTCATTTGCATCATAGAAAAGTGTTAAAGCATCGGTTGAATAAATTTTTGTCTTATTAACTCTAACTGAAACATCATAACTTCCTTCTTCAGATAAGGAACTGCTAACATCAATATTAAACCATCCTGCAGGTCTATCACTTGTATGAAAAATTATTTCGGTTTCGTTAGGAACATCCCACTCTAACGGTTGTTCTAACGTAATTGTTTTGATGTTCGCATCAGTAATCTTAATTGAAGAGATACTATAGTATAAAAAGCAAGTTCTATCTAAATTTTTAAATTTAAGATAATAATTAGCATGGGTTGAATTAAGTACTTTATTTTCATCTTTAACTTTAATCTCATTTTCACCTTTTTGCGCTGCACTGGAAAGAATTATGGTTTCTCCACCAGGTTTTATTATGGAATCAGAATTGGTTGAGTAAGAGGTATACTCTGTTTCATTTACATAAAGGAATATTGAAACATCATTTGTTCCGGCAATTCCACAGATAATGGAATCTGTTGGAATAAGGTATTTTGGATAAATCCTTGCTGAAGGCAAGACTCCATCTGCAACAGTAAGAAGAGCTGACGAAATATCTGAATCCGTGCCATTCCTACAAGAAACATTCCACCGATAGGAATAAGCTGTTTTAAGCTCTTTTGAGAATTCATCGGGATAAAAAGTAACATT
>CAYLQM010000007.1:0-3978 GCA_964386095.1 uncultured Methanosarcinales archaeon | reverse complement strand
ACCGGAAATGCAAACTGCAGAAATGCAATAGCAAGGATTAAGCAACAATAAATACTTAGTCCATATTTTTTCAAAACTTTCATTCTTGAGCTGTGTTTAGGTTTTGCTTTATACTTTTAAGATTAACAAGGTAGGCTGGACCAATTTTTTTAACATCAAGATATTGAGAATGCGTTTTAACTAAATCTTTTACGGTTTGAATAGAGATATCAAACCTGTGGGCTATTGAAGTGAAAGTTTGATCAGGATTGACTTTGAGATAATCCAAAAACTCATCTTTTGTAGGAATCATGAACATGAGAATTTTCTTGAAACCGGTTTAAATACTTTTCGTTTTTAAAGTTCTTGTTAACACATTGTAATAAAAAGAAACGTTTTATTTGTATAACATTTATTTTTTAAAGTTTTATTTTTTTTAATTTCTAATTAAAAAGATTTATTTTGTTTTTAAAATTAAAAATAAGTAAGAATTTTGAGAATGACAAATTAGAAATTGGGCAAATCAGTTGCAAAGACTTCTTCCGAAAAGTTTATAAACAAAGTTAGACATAGCACCCTTATCATTATGTTTTTTGAGAGGTGAATAAGATATGAAGTTTAGAAGGGCGCAGGCAGCAATGGAATTCTTAATGACCTATGGCTGGGCCATCTTAGTAGTACTAATAGTTATTGCGGCTCTTGCGTATTTAGGAGTATTAAATCCGCAGTCATTAGTTCCAGAGAAATGTATGCTGCAACCGTTGAGTTGTCTTGGCGCAACTACTGATAGTTCTGGGGATCTTGCCTTATCGATAACAAACCCTCTTGGAGGCGGCATTAGAATTACCCAGATTGAATTTATTAGTTCCAGTGGGAATATCTTTAATGCGTCTGATTCTGCGGCAGGAAATGTTTCGTACAGCTTATCTGAATTATGTAAGGATAAAGGAGAGGTCACAGTGAATGGAAACACAGTTAATACGTGCTCTGATGGATTGTTATTAAGTCCGGGGGATCAAGCTCAAATTAAAACAGACAGTGGCTTAATAATTGAAGGATTGGAGGGAACAAAAGCCCGAATGCAGATTAAGATGGAATATAAAGACACTCGATCAGGCCTGATCAAATATGCTGATGGGGAAATTGTTGTAAGGGTTAATGGCCCATAAAAGTTTGAAAGTTGTTTATTTTATTTTTCTTGATTGATTGAGACCACAACATTAATATAAAATTGCTGGTTCTTCCTAAAATATGGAAGGTTATGTTGATCAAAATATTGCCATTGAATACAATCCTATTATTGAAGATAAAACAATTTTGGTTAATTTTTTTGGATGCAATTTTAATTGTCCATTTTGTCCTGCTCAGATGTTTCGTGAGTTTAAATCTGAAGCAATAACAGATACAAGGATAATAAAAAGGGAACTTCAACGAATTTGCTTTAATGTTAATTTTGTACTGTTCAATGGCGGAGAACCGACCCTGCAAAGGATTATATTAAACCAGTTAATGAGATTTTCAAAGAATTTAGAATTGAACACAGTAATTCACACAAACGGTTCAAAACCCAATGCAATAAACGATTTAATTGAAAGCGGCCTTGTTGATGTAATCATTCTAGAAATTAAATCTCCTTTTGAAGAAAAGGTTTTTCAGAAGATCACACAATCAGGCAATTTTTTTATGACGCCTGACAAAATAATAAACGAAATCAAAAAAAGTATTGAAATCCTAAGGAATAACCGGACAAAAGCAAAGGTTTTTGTCACAACACCGATCGTTCCTACGCTGAATTTTAATGATGAAATGCTTGCCCAAATTTATGAAGTTGTGAAGTATTTAAGAGTTCCCTGGGTTCTTACAAGATTTGATTTGAAGTCCAATGATTTTGACAAAGACAAATTTTCAGCAAATCGTGAAATGGAAAACAAAGAAGAATTAAAAGAAATAATCTTAAAAATAAATAAAGCAAACCTTCCATTTAAGATAATCTAAGATCATTTATGGAAAATGAAATATTTTGAATGCGATGAACTGACGCCTGCTATGAAGCAGTATGTGGAACTTAAAAAAAAGTATGCTGATTGTATTCTGTTTTTCAGGATGGGAGACTTTTATGAAACATTCTACGAAGATGCAAAGATAACTTCACGGGTTTTGGACATAGCCCTAACTTCAAGAGGAAAAGGGAACAAAAAAGCTCCACTTGCAGGCATTCCTTATCATTCAATTAATTCATATTTGAAAAAAATGATTGACAATGGTTACAAAGTAGCCATCGCTGAACAGGCTGAGGACCCCTCAAAGGTTAAGGGGAGAATTGTAAAGAGAAGGATTGCCCGAATAATTACGCCGGGAACAGTTCTGGAGCCCGAGTTGTTAAACGAAAAAGCCAGCAATTACATCTCGTGCATTTTCTCCAGAAATGAATTCGTGATCGCTACAGCAGAAGTTTCAACGGGCGAATTCTTTCTTACAAAAAGCGAAGACAAGAACGAGTGCATTAGCGAAATTGCAAGAATCAAACCCAAGGAAGTTGTTCTATCGGAGTCTCTTAAAGTCGATAAAGAATTAACTGAAAGTTTGAAGCAAAATAAAACATATCTAACTTTTGTGGAAGATACTTTCTTTAATTTGGAATTAGCTAAGATGTTGATAAAAGAAGTTTTCAATCGAGAATCATTAGTCAGTTTCGGAATAAAGGACGAACTTATGATAAAGACAATTGGCGGGTTATTAAAATATCTTAAAGAGAACTTTCTGCCTTTAAACAATTTTAAAACAATCTCGTTTCAAAGCAACAAAGAAACCATGTTGCTGGACTATATTACTTTAAGAAATCTTGAGATTTTTGAGAACATTTACGACAGAAGTGACGAGAGAACCCTCATTAAAGTTTTAGATTTGTGTAAAACAGCCATGGGCTCCAGACTAATAAAAAAAATAATCGCGAATCCTCTTCTGGCGCCTGAAAAAATCAAGGAGCGATTAAATGCTGTAGAAGAACTGATAAAAGATAAGATAAAACGCGATGAAATCAGGGAAAATTTGAGCGAAGTTAAAGATTTGGAGAGAATTGCTGGCAAGATTTATTCAAACAGCATTAACGCCCGAGATTTGATATATCTTAAGAATTCATTAAAGAAGGTTCCGGAAATCGAAAAATGCCTTGAAGGGGTTAATTCAAAGTTGTTAAAGGAGATTAAACAACTTCCGGAGTTTCAAGAAGTTATTGATATTATTGAAAAAACAATTAAGGAACAACCATCATTAAAACCCTCAGAAGGTAATGTTATAAAAAAAGGTTATGACAAGGAATTAGACAGATATCGCGCTCTCAAAGAAAACAGTAAAAGAATAATTCTTGAGCTTGAAGAACGTGAACGAAAAAGAACGGGCATTTCTTCATTAAAAGTAGGTTATAATTCCATATTCGGGTATTACATTCAGGTTAGCAGGAACAAATCTCACCTTGTACCTAAAGATTACATTCAAAGGCAAACTCTTGTTAATTCAATAAGATATGTTACAGAGGAATTAAAAGAGTTGGAAAAAGAAATCCTCAATGCTGAAGAAAAAATCTCTAAGATCGAGGAACAAATTTTTAACGAGGTTTGTGAAAAAGTAAAAGCTAAAGCGGACAATGTCCTTGTCATTGCTAAGAAAATTTCCTTATTGGACGTGTTGACTGGATTTGCAGAGGTAAGCGTGTTAAATAATTTTACAAAACCAACAATCTCAAACGATGGGGAAATAAAGATAGTTGAAGGCAGGCATCCTGTAGTGGAGCAATTTAGCAAAGAGTTCATTCCAAATGATTGTGAGCTTGAACCCAACGAAATGATAATCTTGACCGGTCCGAACATGGCTGGCAAATCCACATACCTTAGACAGGTGTGTTTAATAGTAATTTTAGCTCAGTGCGGTTGTTTTGTCCCTGCCAAAGAAGCTAAAATAAGTTTGGTGGACAGAATTTTCACCAGAGTGGGCGCCTCCGAC
>CAYLQM010000006.1:0-39231 GCA_964386095.1 uncultured Methanosarcinales archaeon | reverse complement strand
TGAAACCGTAGGGGAGTTCTTTAATCACCAAAGCACAAGTTCATACGGAAAGTTTTGTGCTGCGAAAAGCGAGGAGGGTGATGAAAAGTATATTATAGGCACCGTTCTAAAAAATCCTGAGGAAACGGAACCAAAGAAGTTGTTCTGTGATGACCCAACATCATGCGATGACATTAACAATTATGAAAAGAAACTTGAACGATGCGGCAACAATCAGATATTTCTTAACGGTCCAACAGGACTATTCGTTAAAACAAACCTATTTGCTGATAAGAACGCTGTTGAATTCATTCAAGACACAACCACAGTTAATGAATTAATCAAAAGTTTAAAAGAGGCAGCAACACATTTGAACTCTGATGCAATAAGTCAAATTGAAAAAAGCGGAGCCGTTGAAGCATTTGCATTAAAGAAAAACAACGAAAAAGAGGTTCTTGGAGCAATCGTTACTGTAAATTCAACAGCACACACCATAATATTAATAAAAACGAAGGATTTCGAAGACATATGCAATTCAATAAATAATAATGATGACGATAAAAAAATTTATATTAACAATCAGCAAGTTAAATGTCATAATCGAGGAGACAGCAACTCTTTTGTGATTGCCTGGAGTGTTAATGCTGATGAATCTATTGCTATGGACATTTCAAAGCAAAAGTTTGATGAATTGATTAAAAACATAAAGATTTAATGTGTTTTTAATGCAAAATAAAAAATTTCATTTTTTGTTTTTTTATATTTGAACTCGAAGTTCAATCGATGCAACAATTTCTCCAACCAAGTTCTTTTCTGAAATCGCATTGGTCTTCACGAAAGTGTTTTCAAAGGAAAAGAAATAATCAGATATTTTACTCTTAATTGTAAGATTACCTTTTCTGCAAGTTTATGACCTTTCTCTTCGATTAAATCCAACACCTTAAACAACAAAGCAGCATCAGACTTCGGAAGTTCTTCTAAATGTCTCACAAAATCCAACTGCACGGCTTTAACTTTACCGAAAAGTCTATTATCTTTAAGAAAATCATTGATCTTATTAACAACAGCACTGTTCAAATCATAAGCCAAGTAGCTCTTCAGATCAAAAAGGTCAAACGGAAAACTCAATGGATTCAAACCACAACCCAGATCAATTATGCTTTGAACTTTATTCTCTTTAAGAAACTGCACAACAAAAGCGGGAAAGTCGCCCCGTTCCTCTAAAGAGATATGTCCATCTGTTTTAACATACATCGCTGATTTTTTGTAAAGTTTAGATTTTATCAACGAAACGAAACGCTTGAACAATTTCGACCTCGCAGGATTTTTTATCTCAAGCACTTTATGGTATAGTGCCGGATTTCTGTTTGAAACTTCAACAAATATTGATTTGATTGTTTCCTTAGAAAATACCGAATATCTCGACTTAATCAAAATTTGGTCAATGACCTTATTCAACAAATCCTTTCCATCATCACTCAACATGATTTAGGTTAATAAACAAAAGATATTTAAAAACTGTTTCATTCACATACCATATCAATCTCAAATCAATGAGATGGTGTTAAACATGGAAAAAAAGATTGCTTCTGAAAAAATAAATAAAGAATTAGAAGAAATGCATAAAAAATTAAGCAAATTCAAAGACAAAGTTCTCGACAAATTTAGTGATTATGTTCTGGGAATTTCATTGCTTCCTCCGCAAAAGAATAAAGATGACAAAAAATCAAATGATAAGCTCAGTATTTTGGTGTTAGTCAACGATAAGGATGCTAAAAAGATGTCCTCCAAAGAGCTTGAAAAGAAACTAAATGCAATCTTTCAAGCAATGGCTGAGGAAATTGATAAACGGATAAATCCTTCATGTTTGCTAATAAGCGAACTGTGGCAAAACTGTTATGAGGGCAAGTATGAATACCTAAAGATGCTCACAACGGGTGCCGTAATTTATGATAAAGGTATGCTTTCAGCAATCAAGATTGCTGAAGTCCATAAAACAATGGTGCTCAGCAAATTTGAAAGATATATTGTTTCATATGTGCTTTCAGGATCATTGACGCAGGGAAAAGCTACAGAGAATTCTGATGTGGATGTATTTGTTGTTGTTGATGATACCGATGTCAGAAAGATGACAAGAGGCGAATTGAAAGAGAAGTTAAGAGCTATTATTCTTGGAATGAGTATTGAAGCTGGTGAAGCTACAGGCATTTTGAACAAGCTCAACATTCAGGTTTATATCCTGACCGAATTTTGGGAATCCTTAAGAGACGCTAACCCGGTGATATTCACACTTTTAAGATACGGCGTACCTTTTTATGACAGAGGTATCTTCATGCCCTGGAAACAGTTGCTATCAATGGGCAAGATTAAACCAAGTAGAGAAGCTATTGATATGTTTATGAGCAGTGGTGAAAGAATTATTAAAAATGTTAAATCAAAAATTACTGAAATTGGTATGGAAGATATTTACTATGCTCTTCTAACTCCTTCACAAGCTGCTTTAATGCATTATGGCATTGCGCCTCCGACTCCCAGAGAAACGCCAAGACTTATGAAAGAAATTTTCGTAGAAAAAGAAAAGCTGTTAAAGGAAGAAGAAATCGCTGTGCTTTCAGAAGTGATTTCCTTAAGGAAATCAATTGAACACAAACAAAAAAGCCGCATTTCAGGTAAAGAGATAGATGCACTTTTAGAAAAAGGCGAAGTTTATCTCAAAAAGATCAGCAAACTGTTCAATAAGATTGATAACATAAAAAGCAAGGAATCGCTTTCAAGATTAACGAGTTCGCTCAAATTAATTATGCGAAAGATTCTCTCATACTTTGGGTTAAACAAAATCGATGACAAATCTCTCTTATCAACATTCAAAAAAGAACTTGTTGATTCAGGAAAACTTGAAGAAAAGCATTATTCAATAATCAAAGACATCCTTACATTGAATTCGGGAAAGAAAAATTTGAGCAAACAAGAAATTGAGATGCTTATTAAGAAGGGAGACCTTGTAATCAGAGACTTACAGGAATACTTCGAAAAGAAACGATTCTTTGACATAGAAAGAGCTAAAATTAGAGTCGGCTATGACAAAAATAAAATTGGAGAAGTATTGTTCGGAAAGAACAAAGTGTTCGTAATCAAAGATGTGAAAACCAAAAAATGTTTGATAGGCGACTTGAAAAAGTGGGAGTTAAAAGAAATTGGTTTTGATGAACTTGATTCAGAAATCAGAAATGAAAACACAAAGTTTAAGAACGAAATAAGTTTAAAAGAGCTCGAAAAAATCAACGAAATCTTTGGGAAAGACTGCAAACTCTTGTTAAAATAAAAATTCTTTAACTTAATTCCTTTCTTTGGTACTTAGAGTAATGCTGAGAAAAACGAACTTAAGGCTTGGACTAAAATCGTAAATAAAAGCAACGAAGCTGTTAAAAATGCTGGAACATACTTGATTCCTGATTTCAGGTTCCCATCTTTTATCTGTGAAATTATAAATGACGAAAAAAGAGAAACCATAGATAAAACAACATATGCTAATCTTGTAAACTGTTCAGGCGTCATTGTTGGCTCGCTAACCTCGGTAATACCTTTAAAAATTTGTGTAATGCCAAAGCCCTCCGAAGTGCTCACAGATGAAAGGTCTGCTTGAGAAACTTTTGAAATGAATGATTGCAGAATCACTAAAAATTGTGTGGATAATGCAAACAAAAAGGGCGCCACAAAAACAACAATAATTACTATAAAAATTACATAACTCAGGTTAGTAGTGGCAATATCTTTTTTAAGTTGAAAGGTGTCAACAAGTTCCCTTGAAATCATATCTATAATTGGCGTTAATTTAGAACCGCTTTCCAAAGATTCGGCAATTATTGAGAAGGTTCTTTTAATCTCGGCAGAATCGTATTTGTTAGCAAAGCTCAACAATGCCGAAGCGGTATCTTGCCCAACAGAGATCCTTTTAACAACCAACTGCATTTCTTTGGATAAATCTCCAAATTCTGGTTTGATTGAATTCCATAAAGCTTGTTCTAGAGTGGCACCACCTTTCAAATTCTCTGAAAGCGATTTCAAAAATTCAGGCAACAAAGCTTCCATGTTTCTAGTCCTTTGAAACGCAGCATAATCAAAATACAACAAAATTGCAGAAAGGACAACGAAAAAGTACAAGGCCAAATAGGAAAAAGTGACAACAAACACAAAAAATGGTTGAAGAACTGCTAATGAAGTTTTATCGTTTATTCCAAACAACACAGTTAAATCCACATTGTAAATAAACCACAAATCAACAAACACAACAGACACTATACCTATCAAGAAAAGAACGCCAAACAAGAAATACGGAGGACGATCCAATCCAGCTTTAAGCGAGTTCTCAGCTAACCCTTTTTTAAGCCGAGCTGGAAACAACGATTCTCCAAGTATCCTCAAAAAAGTATCAAACATCATATTACAAATTAATTGTTGGTCTATTTACTTTTATCAGAACAATGAAAAAATATTGAATCAAACCTAAAAAGAGCAGAATCAAACCAAAAAAGAACAGATTAAGTTTAATCCCCAAAAAAGTCAAGAAAATAGATGACAAGCCCAGTCCCAAAGAGGGGAAGACCACTGCTAAAACCAAATACATTAAAACAATTGTGTTAAGCTTTTTTCCATAAGCCTTAATCTCTAATGCAAGCTCATCTTTTATTGAATCGATAGTTGCTTTCAAAGTTTGACTCATTTCTGACCCTGTCTTAAAGGAAACCACTATCGGATATAAAACCTTCTTAAATCGAAAAGATGGTGTAACTTCTCTTGCGGTTTCTAATGCCTCCTCAATGGGAGTTCCTGAATCTATGGCCATAACTAATCCTTTAAAAAAATCTCCGGAAACTCCATAGCTCTTGGCAGCATCGTAAAGCACATTCAACAAAGGTTCGCCAGCACTAACCTTCAAGAGAATATATCTACCAGCAAACAAAACCTCTTTATCCAATTCCCGTCTTAGCTTATAAATTTTCTGGTCAAGCGCCCTTAGATTGTAATTAATAAATAAAAGGTAAAAAACTAAAAAGAGAATCGGGTAAAAAAAAATGAATTTAAATCTTAAAAAAAGAGCTAACGCCACGGTCAACAAAAAAGACAGCATTAAAGAAGTTTTCTTCAATTTTCTAAGATATTGTTTCGGAGTTAGATCTATCTTAGACAGAATTAATTTTCTTTTAAGCTCCTGCAAAGATAAATGTTTCATTTTTATTTTTTGTTCCGATAATATTTTGAGACCAACAAACCGACTTTATTAACATCTGTAATTTTTTTCTCAACGAGCCAATCCAAAAACTTTTTTTTCTCTTGAATCTCATTATAAACTTGTTCTGGTTTGAGACCGGCATATAATGCTATAGACGAAAGCAATCGCCTAGGTTTATTAAGTTGAATATATTTCCCATTCTGAAGATCATATTGAAAAACAACCTTCGCGTCACCAGTTTCGGTAATTTCTGCAATTTGCAAGGTAACTCGTTTACTTGTTCTTCTATTTCGGTATTGAACCACCAAAAGTCCCAAAGAAGAGAGCATCATTTTTGGGACATCAATTGGAGGATTAGTCAACCTTGAAATTGCTTCATTTGCATTATTGGCATGAAGAGTTGCGTAAACAGAATGACCTGTATGCATAGCTTCAAATAAAACTTCTGCTTCTCGTTTTCTTCGGATTTCACCAACAACAATCCTATCAGGCCTCATCCTAAGAGAATTCACAACAAGGTCCAACATGGTTACTTCCCCTTTGCCCTCAGGATTTGGCAATCTCGTCTCCATGGGAACCCAATGCAAATGTTCAGGCAAAGCCAATTCACGGGTATCTTCTATACTGATAATTCTTTGATTCGTTGGAAAGAAATTGCTCAGCGCATTTAACATAGAGGTTTTACCCGAACCAGTACCGCCCACAATAAGAGTTGAGAGCTCGAATTCAATAGCCAACCAAATCCAAGCCGCAACATCAGAAGTTATCGTACCATTTAAAATCATATCCGTAATTGTCCAAGGTTTGTCAGCAAATTTTCTAATGGTAAGCGTGTTTCCTTTGGAAGAAATCGGAGCAAGAGTTGCATTGACCCTATCTCCTGTTCTTAAAGATGCATCCATTAAAGGTTCAAGCATCGTAATATCTTTGCCCACATCTCTTCCAATTAAGGTTGCATAATGTCTTATTTTCTTTTCACTGTCGATATATATGTTTGTTTTAACCCAGCCATACTTTCTATGATACGCCCAGACAGGTGCTTTTGAGTTGTTAACTACAACTTCTTCCAGGTTCTTATCATGAAGAAGTATTTCTATTTTACCGAGACCTAAACTCTCCTGAATGAGATGACTCACCAGAAAATCTGAAGTTGGTTTATCTATGTGAGGGAAGTATTTTTTGATAAGCAACTTAAGTTCTGCAATAAAATTCTCTTCAAGCGATTTATAGCCCTCTTCAAAAGAGAAATTAATCGCGCCGGTATTAATCTTTGAAACAAAATCGTCCTTAATCTTCTCAAGTATTCCTTCTGTAACCTTGCTTAAGTTAAGTATGGATACTAAATAAAAAGGGACAAATTCATCCTCATAATCAACAATTCTTACACTAACAATTAACTTATTAAACTGAATCTCATACTCATCCAAAACTTTTTCTTTTTTATTCATTTTTCATACATGAATATCTGGGGCTAAACTTTTTCTAATCGATTCCATTTCAGAAATCAGATTATTATAGGTTTTGATTAACTTCTCCTTCAACTTATTGTTTTCTTCAAAGAATCCATGCGGAGCTTTTTTCATTAATAACAAAACTTTGTGATAGTATTCTCTTGCCGAATCAAAACGCTTGTTTTTAATTTCCTCATCAACTTTAGCAAGCAGCGTCAGAGCACTTTTCTTAAACATTTCATATTCGTTTAGTCTATCCTTTTCAATCAAATCTAAAACTCGAGTATACAATTTGTCAAGGTCTGTTAAGAGAACAAATTTGAATTCAGAGTCGTCAAGAGAATTAACTAATTTCTGTAGATTTGAATATATTAGCAACATTCTAACTGAATCGCCGTTATTTTCAGCGACATTAAAAAGATGTCTTAGCCTAAAGAACTCGGTTTTAACTCTGTGATTTTTCTCATTAACAATTTGAGCTTTAAAAACTTGCGCTTGAACTAATTTCTGAAGCAATAAGGTCCGCAAACGATTCTTTTCCGCACTAAAATTATCTGGAATAGAAGAAAGAAGAGTTCTTAATTTCAAGTACAGTTCATTAAAAGCTTTAAAATTCTTTTCTGAAAGCAATGCATTGAGCTCTTCAATTTTGTGAGAAATTTCGGAGAAGATTTTATTAATTCTTTCCCTGTTTTCAGACACATATCTCTCAATAATCTTAGGTTCTAAAGCATATATCTCCTTCCCGACATCTATTTTTTTCAAAAGATAAAACTTGTTTGTTATCAACAAAAAAGTTGACTTCGCTGACGAAATCGTTTGCAATGCTTCACTAATCCTGTTTTCTTCAAACAGTCTTCTGGCCTTGACCAGCAATAACTGCACTTTCTTTAAGTTATTTAAATCTTTTCTCTGTTCTTCAATTCGGGATTGTTTTGGAGAAGTTGTTTTTGCAGGATTTGTCAATTCCATTTTCTGCTGTTGAACTGCAGATTTATTAGAATTCTGCGCGGGGATCTTGAGATTAACAGCATTCGGCAAGGCATTAAGACTTTTAAAAAACTTCTGTTTGAGTTGTTCAATTTCTAACAATTCAGAATCAGGCAGTTCATCATGGTTTCCCGGCATATCCTTTTGAATTTGTACATCAAAATCAATTTTTTCCAGATTCAATTTCCTTAAAAATTCTTCACATTTTTCCAAGAAAGCTTTAAAGTATCTATCCAGGGAATCAAGAGAATACCTATCCAAAGAGTCAAGAGTTTTCGGTTGATTGATAATAAAAGATAAAGCTTTACTAAAACCAATTAATTCTTCTTTATTCATCTCTGAAATATCATACGGATTTCGCAACTCAAGAATTTTCAAAACTTTTGTATAGTTTGCCTCAGCGAGGTTCAAATCTTGCGCCCTTAAATTATCAATAATCTGAGAAACAAGATTAAACAACTGCTCTTTTTTAGAATTAATCAAGAGATAAAATCTAACTGCAGAGATTAACTTATCAATGCGGGAAGACAAAGTTATCAAATGACTATCCTTTACTAATTTATACATCAACTGCAAATTAAGATAAATTTCTTTAATCGACTGAAAATACTGTATTGTTTTTTTCTCATAAAGACTTTGTTTTGCGGAATTGAACAAATTAGAAATTTGTTTAGAAATTTCATTCAGTCTCTCATAGGTTTTTTTTCCGGTAGTGCTTTTCTGAGAGAGCAATAATAAAACCTTGTTGACAATGACATAGAGATTTCTCCACTGGATTAAATCAAGACTCAATTCTATGAACAAAAGCTTATTTATTGAGAGTCTAATATGATTTAATTTTTTATCCAAAACATCTGAACTCAAAGATGCAAATTCATAATCAAAATCAACCTCATCTTGAGCCTTGGACTGAATTTCGTTTTCTGATTCCGGTTTGCCCACATATTTCACAAAAGTATTTGTAAGTCTATAATCTAACTTGACATAGCCTTGCTCCTCGAGAAAATGCAGGATTTCTTCAAGGATGTCCCTGTTTACATTTATTTTATTTGATAATTGGTCAATAGTCATCTCCTTGGCGCTTTTAATCAATTCAACAATGTCATCAATTTCAGTCTTAACTTCAATCGCCATGATGGGACAAATAAGTGAAAAAGATTTAAAAGGATTTATAGTCACTCGCACGTGAAGTATTTGTTAAAAAAGAAATTAAAAGATACAAAAATAGAGTTAATTTTTCTTAGTATCTCCTGCTTTAGTTGATTTTAATTCGAGTTTCTTCTCGTTTAATTCAGGCAGATATTTGTTAATTTCCTTAATTAAATGCTCTTTAACCTCATCATTTAAATCAATATCCAATTCAATCGAAAGAACCTCGCCATCCTGTTTCATGCTCTTTGCTGGTTTTCCGAGTATCATCTCAAGCACAATGTTAAGCTTATCATCTAAATTTTCAAACAATTTTGTAATCTTAAAGTCATACTTAACTTTCCTTCCCGCAAGTGGGTGATTAAAATCAACTAGAACCCTACCGCCTGTAACTGATTTAACTATGCCCAATCGGCCATTAATTTCAACCTGCAATCCAACTACAGGGTTAAGTTTATGTTCATAAAACTTTGTTAGAGGCACCAAACGAACCAAATCTTTAGACCTCTTGCCAAAAGCTTGCTCAGGCTCAAGCTCAACCTCGTACTCCTTTCCTATTTCCTTATCCACAATTGCATCATCAAACCCCTTAACAACAAAACCTGTGCCCTGCTTAAATCTTAAAGGTTTTAAATTTGAAGAATCAAGCGCCTGCGTTTTTGCAACAGTTTCATCATTCGTATCAAAAACAGTGCCATCCATAAGATAACCCGTGTAAATCAACTCAATAAAATCTCCTTTTTTGGTTTTCATAAGTTTTGGTTGTATTCGTTGCTTTTTAAAAATTTTGTTGGCGTCAGAATTCTCAGAATAAACTCAAATCGTAAATAATATAAATAAAACATAAAACTTTTTTTGATAAGCCCTTGTAGCTCAGTCGGTAGAGCGCATCCTTGGTAAGGATGAGGTCCCGGGTTCAAATCCCGGCAAGGGCTGGTTTCTTGGTCGTTTTTCAAAAGATAAATAAAAAACAAAAAACTTCAAAAGCAAATGCTTACTGACTGCCATGCACATTTGGACCTCTATCTTAAGAATGAATGTTTAAATCAAATTCTTCTTGAAAGCAAAAATCGCAATGTGAGATACATAATTCATGCCGGACTTGAAAAAAGGAGTAATCTGTTTGGTTTAAAGATACATGAAAGAGAGAAGATGATTCTTCCAGCATTAGGACTCTATCCGGAAGAAGTTGTCAAAAAGAGTAAATCCGAAATCAAAGAAGAACTTGAGTTTATTAAACAAAATCTCAACAAAGCCGTTGCAATAAGTGAAGTCGGATTAGATGGCACATATGGAAATATGGGAAAACAAAAAGAAGTTTTAAAAGAAATTGTTAAAATTGCTGTAAAAAACAACAAATCATTAATAATTCATACGCGAAAAGCTGAACAAGAAACAATAAATCTGTTGGATGAGATTATCCCTAGCGAAAATCTGTTATATCGCAAGATCGTGTTTCATTGTTTTACAGGAAAAAAGAAAATGATTCCTAAAATATTGAAATTAGGGTGGTTTTTCTCTATTCCCCCGATTGCGGTAAGAAGTGAACAGTTTAAAGAATTAATCAAGCTCGTGCCCTTAAACAGAATGCTCACTGAAACCGATTCCCCGTTTCTGTCTCCAAAACCAAATGAAAGGAATTATCCATGGAATGTCTCAATCACAATTGAAGAAATCTCCAAAATAAAAATGGTTTCTGCACAGGAAGTAGAAAACAATATCTTTATGAATTTCGCATATCTTTTCTTATGAGATTACTTTTTAGTAAAATATTCATTGTACTTCTTGACAAAGTCATCATAAGGGTCCTTAACTTTATCTCGAATTTCCTTAAGTGCTTTCTCGGTTTTTCCGTCTAAACGAACTGAGCCAATAACTTTAACATAAAGATCTCCGCCGTTTATTCCTTCTCCTTTTATCCTAAACATAGTATGAGTTTCCGTCCTTTTTGGGATTTTTAGAATAATTTTATCCTTCGATAATGTTGGCACCTCTACTTTAGTTCCCAAGGCCAATTT
The DNA here is from genome assembly GCA_964386095.1 of uncultured Methanosarcinales archaeon. Lineage (GTDB taxonomy): Archaea > Nanobdellota > Nanobdellia > Woesearchaeales > JASKKU01 > JASKKU01. The sequence continues at coordinate 28,414 of CAYLQM010000006.1, read as the reverse complement.
CACAAAAGAAATCGGCAGTTCAACATACAAATCATTACCTTTACGCTTAAATAAAAGATGCTCCTTGACATAAATCCTCAAATACAAATTGCCCTTGATTCCTGACTTAAGTCCGGCATTCCCCTCGCCACGAATTCTTAGGATTTCGCCATTGTTTATGCCTTTGGGAATTTTAACGGTCAATTGTTTTTTTACTAAAATTCTACCGCTGCCGTTGCATTTTTTGCACGGGTTCTTTATGATTTTACCTTCTCCTTCGCATTTTTTACACACCGTTGTAGTAGAAAAAACGCCAAAGATTGTGCGTTTAACATTTTTTACATGACCATAGCCATGACAAATATCGCAAACCTCAACATCTGAATCATTGACATAGCCCCTACCTTGACAATTTTCACACACATCATAAGCCTGATAACTAATTTTTTTCTCAGCACCAAAGAACACATCTTCCAAATTAATCTCCAAATCCAGATAAATGTCATCCCCTCTTTTCTTCGATGAAGAACTCCTTCTTTTAGAAGATTCTCCAAAGAACATATCAAAGAAGTCATCAAAGTCAAAACTGAACCCAAAATCTGAACCAAAGTCGCTACCAGAAAAATCAAAATTTGCATTAGCTCCGTACAAATCATATTGCTCTTTTTTTTTGTCGTCTAAAAGAACAGAAGCTGCCTCATTAATCTCTTTAAATTTCTCGCTTGCTGAAGGATCGTTTTTATTTAAATCAGGATGATATTTTTTAGCAAGTTTTCGATAAGCCTTCTTAATCTCCTCCTTGCTAGCATTCCTACTCACACCTAAAATACTATAATAATCTTTGGTCATTTTTTACACAACAAAATTCAATTTTGCAACAAATCCAAAAAATCAAAACAAAAAAAGAAATCATTACTCCTTTTTAAAATCAGCGTCTTTTACATTGTCTTGGGAATTTAAGTCATCGCTATTTTTTGACTTTTCAGAGTTGCTTGTTTTATTTTGTGATGTTGCCGCATAAAGTTCGGTTGTCAAATCAGACACCATTTTATTTATTTCATTACTAAACTTTTCAAGTTCTTCAATCTCTGAATCAGATACTTCCGTCAATTCCTTTTTCATCGACGCATCCACTTTTGACCTAAGTTGATGAAGTTTGTCCTCTATTTCCTTAATCTTATCATCTTTGCCTTTACCCTTAAGGTCCTTAAGCGTTTTCTCTAACGAATAAACCAATGCATCAGCGTTGTTAAGCACATCTGCTTTGTGTTTTTTCTTTTCATCCTCTTTTCTGTGTTCCTCTGCTTCTTTTCTCATTCTCTCAATTTCTTCTTCGCTAAGATTTGTCGTAACAGAAATTTTGATTTGTTGCTCTTTTCCCGTAGCTTTATCCTTTGCAGACACATGCGTAATTCCATTCGCATCAATATCAAAAGTTACTTCTATCTGGGGAACGCCTCTTGGTGCTGGCGGAATTCCTACCAAATCAAATTGACCTAACAACTTATTGTCTTCGGCCATGGGTCTTTCCCCTTGGAAAACCCTGATAGTGACTCCTGTCTGATTATCAGCTGCCGTAGTGAAAATCTTACTTTTCCTCGCGGGGATTGTTGTATTCTTCGGAATAATTACTGTCATAACTCCACCAAGAGTTTCTATGCCTAAACTCAAAGGTGTAACGTCCAATAGCAATAAATCCCTTATCTCACCAGATAGGACGCCTCCTTGAATTGCCGCACCAATAGCTACAGCTTCATCTGGATTAACACTTTTATCTGGTTCTTTATTCAATACATCCTTAATAAGCTTCTGAACAGCAGGTATTCTTGTACTTCCACCAACAAGGATTACTCTGTCAATATCCTCCTTTTTAAAACCTCCATCTCTCAAAGCTTCTTCAAGAGGTCCTTTCAATCGTTCTAATATGTCCTCAATCAATTTTTCAAACAAAGCCCGACTCAATTTTTTATTCAAATGAAGTGGACCGCTTTCTGTCGCAGTTATGAATGGCAGATTAATTTCTGTTTCTGTTTTGCTTGATAATTCCTTTTTCGCCTGTTCAGCTGCATCTTTTAATCTTTGCAATGCCACTTTGTCTTTGCCCAAATCGATACCAGTTTCTTTCTTAAATTCATCTACTAACCAATCCATTATAATTTTATCAACATCATCTCCGCCTAAATGATTGTCCCCTGAAGTTGATTTAACTTCAAAGATGCCGTCTCCCAATTCCAAGATTGAAACATCAAAAGTGCCGCCGCCAAAATCAAATACAAGAATTCTATGGCTTTCGCTCTTATCCAATCCATAAGCTAATGCTGCAGCCGTGGGTTCATTAATAATCCTCAAAACTTCAAGACCTGCAATTCTGCCTGCATCCTTGGTTGCTTGTCTTTGAGCATCCGTAAAGTAAGCTGGACAAGTAATTATTGCTTTGGTTATCTTTTCTCCGAGGTATTCCTCAGCATCTCGTTTCAATTTCTGAAGGATAAACGCTGAAATCTGCTGAGGAGTGTATTCCTTCTCATCTATTTTGACTTTATAATCTTTACCCATTTGCCGTTTAATACTACTAACAGTATGAGTTGGATCCACAATAGCTTGCCTTCTTGCTGGCGTTCCTACAACAATCTCTCCATTTTTTATATGCACAACACTGGGCGTGGTTCTCTCTCCTTCAGCATTAGGAATAATCACCGGCTTGCCTCCCTGAAGGATTGCCATTGCTGAAAAAGTTGTTCCCAAATCTATACCCAAAATTTTTTCACTCATGCTTATCACCTCTTTTTATCACAACAACCTTTGCGGGTCGAATTAAGATATTATTAAGAAAATATCCTTTTTGAATTACCTCTATAATTTTCATGTCTTCCTCTTTCTCATCGACCTTTACCAAGAGAATCTCACAAGTTTCTGGGTCAAAAGTTTTACCGAGTGGATTATAAACCCTCAACCCTTCCTGTTCCAATAATGAAAGCAACTGCGAATAAATTAACTCAACACCTTTAACAAATGCATCATTCGTTTCTTGACTAACTTTTGGAGCTTTCAAAGCCAATTCAAAGTTATCTAATACTGGCAGTATTTTTTCAATAATTCTCCTGCTTGAATTTTTAATCATGAGATTTTTTTCTCGCTCGACAGTCTTTCGATAGTTATCGAAGTCTGCTGCAATTCTTTTAATTAATTGTTCCAGTTCCTTCTTTTCAGTTTCTAATTGTTGAATCTTGTTTGAAAGCTCCTTCTCCTTACTTTGCCGATGAGTTTGCGAAGGAACTTGCTCTTCGCATTTATTTTCCATACTTTTTCCTTTCTTTCCTTTTGTTGCCATTTTAACGAACCTTGTCAACTTTAAATCAACAAAGTCAATTTAAAATAAACGAAACGCGATTTACTATATAAATGTTTCGTTAAAATTAAAAAGCATAAAAATGTAATGAGCATACTTTGTTCTTTGTTGCATAAATAGACATGAGTAGAAGTTCGAATTTTAATTTTAAGAAATTTTAAAAAAGATTTATAAACAAACCTCAATTACTCTGTTTTGGATGGTCTGGCAATCTGACTTAAAGCTCGACCATGCCGGGTGAAATAAAATGGCACGAATGTACTCAAGAAAAAAAGGTAAATCTAATTCAAAAAAACCGTTAAAGAAAGAAGCCAAACATTGGCAGAGATACTCAGCTAAAGAGATTGAAAGGTTAATTGTTAAGTTAGCTAAAGAAGGCAACACTGCTTCTAAAATCGGCTTAATTTTAAGAGACTCTTATGGTATTCCAGATGTAAAAAATGCTTCTGGAAAGAGTATAACACAAATCCTTGAAAAGAAGGGAATAAAGTTGGAGATTCCTGAAGATTTGTTAAATCTTATGAGAAAAGCAAACAGTATTAGAAAACATCTTGAAGCAAACCACAAAGACATGACTGCTAAACGGGGCCTTCAGTTAACGGAATCAAAGATTAGACGATTAGTAAAGTATTACATTGCTGTTAACAAATTGCCTAAAGGTTGGAAATATACACCTGAACTCGCAGAATTAGTTTCTGCATAAGTTTTCTTTTTAATCTTTTTTCAGAGTTAAAATTGACTTCAAATTAAGGAGTTCAACTACCTGTGCAATATGTTCTTTTTCAAAATATCGGATTTGGTAACAATTCCTTGAAGCTTGCCGTTGTTCTCAACAATAATCACCATCGGATAATATTCTAAGACCTTATACAAAACAGACAGAGCAGTATTCTCATCAAACATGGGCATAGGCTTTTCCATTACCTCTTTCACTAAGGTATCATCATCAACCTTTTGAATCTTTTTTAGAATAATTTGTTCAGAGATATAGCCTGCAATTTGCTTTTCTTTTGATAAAACAGGCATCTGCGAAAAACCATGTTTAATCATTTTCGAAACAGCATCCTTCACCAAAGAATGTTCATAACAGACTACTACATATTTGTTCATCACGTCTCTTGCCTTAATTTCATTATATTTTATCAAAGAATCTAAAGCTGAAAAGATTTTTACCACAGTTTCATAAGAAGGAGATACCTTTCTTTTTTCTATTTTAGCAATAAGAGATTGAGAAACTTCAGCAAGTTTGGCCAAGTCCTTTTGACTCAAACTGAGTTTAGTTCTAAGCAACCTTATCTCTTCAAGTTTTGGGAAGTACATTTTAAGAGCTCAAAAGTAAAAAATTAAAAAATGTGAAACAAACAACCTGAAAAAACGAAGATTATATCTGAGTAATCACCGAGTTTGATTTTGTGATTCGTTCTTTGTTTCCAACCCTAAACTTAATCAATGTGCTTTTCAACAAGATTTCTCCTATAATGCTAAGTCTTGTTGTGCTTCGATAAATGATAATTCTCTCTTCTAAAGGTTCAAGAGAATCAACCTTCCACTCTAACAAAGTACCTCTTCTCTCATGTTTGACAATTCTGGAGGGTTCAAGAATTCCAATCTGTTTTATCAATCGTACATTCAGGATTGGGGGTACAAGTTCTTTAATAATCAAATTTTTTATTTGTTTGCTTGAACGATTTTTGATTAAAATCTTTGTTGTAACTCTTGTTGTGGCTTCAGTTTTCTCAATTTGAACCTTCTTTTCGCAAACAATCGGGCTTCTGAATAGATAATAGCTTAACACAGTAAGCCCAATCAAAAACAGTATAATCACAAGACTAAGATAATTCTGTGCGACGGTTATTGTTATACTCTCCGTAGGAGATAATTTGACATCCCAGCCCAGATAGAGAACTCCATCTTCTTTTATGATATATGCCTTAGGATTTGATTTCGTGAATAAATTCTTAAAATAATTTGTTTTTATTTTATATGTAAAACTTACTTCATGATTCCCATTATTTGTTATTTCGACATTTTTTACAATAGAAAGGTGTTTTTGAGTTTTGGTAACATTAATTTGCGTGTCATTATAAGGTAAAACTTCAATTTCGATATCGTCCAAGGTAGCAATAATCTTTCCATCGTTATCCAGTGCAATAGTGAGCTTCTTTGATCCTGGTGATGTGTGAGGATCAAGTTGGGCATTAATATAATATATTTTTCTTGTTTCCAATGGCGCCAAGTCAACTTCCTTTTCGATATTAAGTCCCGCTCCGAGAATAATAATCCTAAGATTGCTAAGATTCAAAATGTTATAATTATTCAACAAAAGTTTAAATCTAAAAGGTTTTCTCGGGTCAATGGAATAACTAGGTTCAACATTTACCGCCATTTTAACTGTCGGCTTATAGGCTTTACCAAACTCTTCAATTTCGCCATAGGTGATATAAAGACTTCCGGATATCTCCTCCTCGCCAGATTTGACAACAAATGGAATGGTATAATAGTCTGCTGGTATTTCATTCTTAGCTTTTATGTAAACATGAAAACTTCCAATCTCGTCAGGTTCCAACTCCAACGTATAAAATGGTTGTGTTATAATGCTCCATTGTGGCCTTATTCCAAAATCCAAGGAATACTCCTTCGTAACAGTGTCATCATTTTCAAGTTTTATTAGGAATTCTGCAAAATCGCCTCCGGATATGTTTGATTTTATTTTTTCGATATTCACATTTGTAGCTGAGACTGTTTGTACACCAACTAAAAAAGTTAGCAGAGATAAAGCTATAACAATAGCAAATTTATCATTTAGTTTCATATTCCCAAAAAGAGATATTATCTTATTTAAATTTTCTTCTTTTTAGTGGGAATGTTTAAAAACGAAGTCATTTTTCCTAAATGTATGCCTTTAGAAATTTACACGGTTGGAGGATTTCAGGAAGTTGGAAGAAACATGACTCTAATAAGATATAAAAACGAAGCAGTAGTGTTAGATTTAGGGTTGCATCTTGACAGTTATATTCCGCTAATAAATGAAACGCAGGATGTTAGGTTCATTAGCCGTGATGATTTATTAAACTCCGGAGCAGTTCCAGATATTACAAAAGTTAGACATTTATTGAATGAGGTCAAAGCAATAATTCCATCTCACGCTCACTTGGATCATGTTGGCGCGATTCCCTTTTTTGTTAAACAATTTAAAAATGCTGAGATTATTGCAACCCCATACACTGCATCAGTCGTTAAGGAACTTGAAAGAGATATCTCTCCAAAGTCTGAATTGAGAGTTAAAGTTTCAAGGGTAAATTCAAGACAGATTGTTTCAAAGCACATCACAATACATTTCATCGCAAGCTCTCATTCTGTTCCTCATACAGCTTTTATCGTGGTTCAAACTCCTGTTGGCGCAGTTGTATATGCTAATGATTATAAAATTGATTTCTCCCCAATATTAGGAGAAAAACCAAATCTTAAAAGATTAGCTAAGTTCAAAAATCCCGAGGTGCTGATTATTGACTCGCTGTATGCAAACTGCATGGGCAAAACTCCATCAGAATCTGTGGCACGAGTTATGTTAAAGGATGTGTTAAGTGAAGTCAATGATTTGAACTCCGCGATATTTGTCACAACATTCTCCTCTCACATTGCAAGGTTAAAAAGTTTAGTTGATATTGCAAAAAAACTTAAGCGGGAACCAATATTCATTGGTCGAAGTTTGTTTAAATATATTAAAGCTGCTGAATCAACAAAATTGATCAATTTCTCTTCAAAATATAAATTAATCAGATTCAACCGTCAATTAGTTAGAACTTTAAGAAAAGTTGAAAGGAACAAAAACAAGTACCTTATTATTTGCACAGGGCATCAAGGTGAACCAAATTCAATATTATCACGCATTGTTTTTAACGATTTGTTTCGCTTTGATAGAAGAGATTCGGTTATTTTTTCCAGCAACATAATTCCAAACCCCGAAAATATTCGAAATCGTGAAAAACTCAAATCTGCGTTGGAAAATAAGAACATAAATATCTTTGAAGATGTTCATGTTTCAGGTCATGCATCCCGGCAAGATCATAAAGAATTGTTAGAGTTGCTTTTACCAAAAAGAGTCATTCCAGCACATAGCGAATACGAAACTGCCCTTATTTTCAAAAATTTTGTCGAACAGAACTTCAAAAAGACAAAAGTAATCTTAGCTTCAGAAGGTAGCTCCTATCAAATCTAAACAAAAAATATTATTAAAAGAAACTCATTTACACATTCTATGAAGAAAAAAATGCAAAAAGCAGGTCATCTGTATGAACGATGGCTTTTCATAGCAAGAAGAGTGTTTTTAACAAATCCTTCGCTATCTAAAGAGATAGTCAAAGACATTTTACAATTCTCAAGAAAAACAAAAATGCCAATCCCTAAAAACGTTAAAAGATTCATTTGCAAAAAATGTTTCTCGGTCCTTACTCCTGGTTTAAATCTTAGAGTGAGATTACAGGATGGACATGTTGTTTATCTATGTAAAGAATGCAAAAGCCTATATCGTTATCCGTACTTAAAAAAAGATAGAACTGTAAAATCTAAAGGCAAGAAAATATAAATAAAAATATCGCCCAGATTACTCTCCAGATATCATTTAATCAATCCGGCTTAAGGATCTGGGCTTGATTAACCTAAAAAACTTGTCTTTTTAAAGTTTGTGCTAACTTTGCTTTTAAATCATAAAAAAACTTCTATTGAAAATATATATTTTTTAGTAACATTTAAATACTAGTATTACTTATACCATTTATAAACGCGCTTTGTCTCATCTTTTTTTGCGAAGGGGGTAATCAAGTTGGGTAGACATTCGAAATCTGACTCAAAATATTTCCAGGAGATTCCAAAAGGTGAAGACGGAAAAACATGGAAAAAAACAAATAAATGGAAACCTGGATACATGTATTTCTAAATTTTAGATATATTTTTATTTTAGTTTTTTATTTCTTTACCATGCTCTCACTCAAACTCAATCTAAAAATCTTGGAAGAGACTTTAAAAACAGGAGATTTTAAGAACATTTGTCTTCAATTTCCGGACGGATTAAAACCAAAAGCTAAAGAAATCATTGATTTGCTAAAAACAAAGTTTCCGCAGATAAAATTTTATTTATGGATGGGTTCTAATTTTGGTGGATGCGATATTCCCGTACAGATAAAAGATTTCGATTTAATTGTTAACTTTGGTCATGCTGAGTTCAGATAAGTTACTTTAAAGCAAAAAGCTGTCTTAAACTCTTGTAATTTCTACCATGGAACATAGAAAGCAATATGACAAAAGAAAAGATTAGCGGATAATGTTCGTTAAACGAATACGCTAAACTAAAGAGAGCACTAAAACTTAGCAACACTATGAAGTTTGATTTCTTAATGAAAAATAACAGCAAAACAATTGCTAAGATAATTAGAAACAAAGAGCTGTCAAAATGCGAAGTTATAACCTTGTAGATTAAGAAAGCTAACAGAAAAATCAACAGAATAAAAATTACAATGTTTTCAAAAACTTTTATACCTTTTTCAATTTGGGGGAATTCTTCTTCGCTTTCTTTACAGATTAAGAACCCCGCGAAAAAAGCGACAATTAAAACAATAATTTCAATCATTTTTCGTCAACCATTTTATTAAATCATCAATAATCTCATCTCTTACAATCTTTATAAACCTTACAGATGCTGTGTGTTTGTGCCCACCACCCTCAATTTCGGTATATGGCTTAGATTTTCGTTCAAAGTTTATAAAATCATTGACATCCACATCAATTCCTGAAGTTCTTATAACTAAAGAATCTTCTCCATACGCAATTACCAAAACTTTATCGTGTTCTTTTTTAAGTTCGTCAAGAATCAGTCCTGCGCTCTTGCCTGCTGACGGATAACTGCCTCTCTTGATAAAACTCTTAAAATCAAACTTTGCAACAAATATATCATTAACAATCAAGCGTTCTAAAAATCGATTAATAGTTTTTAACCTTAATTGTTCCATCTCGGCAAGCTCTGGATAAATTAATTCAACAGTTTTGTATTGAATTTTATTACCAAAATCAAACAAATTATCTATAAAAGTTCGAGACTCTTTCTTACGGATACACGATGTCAAATAATCAATCACCTTTGCCAGTTTCTTAAGAAACGCTTTGTCGTATCCCTTACTTTGTACTAAATCAAGATAATCACCAAACTCCTTGGCTGAAGACTTGTCCGCAACACCTGAGAGGGTTGCTAAACAGTCAAGATTTTTTAATTTAGGTGCCATCATATAAGCAATTTCAGAACATAACATCCCTGCAGTCAAATTTGAATCACCGTTTGTTTTATATGGATTAATATGAACTTTAGTCAACGAATCAACTTTAAAATCTTTATTTTCATCAAGTGCTGGAACATGGTGATCAATGACAATAACTTGAAAATCGTATATATTAAGTTTGTTTAAACCAAGAAGGTCTTCGTTTGTTGAACCGTTATCAATTAAAATTAATAGGGGTTCTTTCTCTAAAGAGCTGTTATCTAAAAAAGCGTTAATATCCGAAACTGCTTCATCAAGGTCATAAAATGGTAAAGTACATGGTACACGTTTTAATAAACGCTTTATGTCTTGGGGATTTCTATTAATTTCTAAAGCCACCGAGATTATTGCCTTTTCAATAGCAAGGGCACCACAATAACCATCTGTGTCAAAATGATGTCTTATAATAATCGGTCTTCTCTCAAAAACGGCTTTTTTTATGAGTCTAACTGCCTGAAGAAACAGCGGTTTCAAAGCAGGATACACATTGCTCTGCACCATTGTTTTAACGGTCTTAGCTGCCGTCAAAAGTTTCATTTTTGCAGAGAAAGTTTTTATAAAAGGATGATTTAAATCAAGTTTTTCAAGTTTCAGAAGTTTAAAACTTTGCTTGCTTTTTTCAGGCGTCACCATTAATCTTACAAAATCATCTGTTTCAACATCTTTGCTGAGTTGCTTCGTATCAATGACTTCCAACTCCTTTTCTCCGTCAAAGATAACAAGAAGGGCTACATTCTTCAATCTGATAAGGGCCGAAACCTTACCACGGATATCATTCTCAAAATAATTTTTAATATAAAGGTTAGCGTTGTTAGGCTTCATTTTAATAAACTCCCTCCTTTTGGATAAAATTTAAAAACTTTAGCATTAAAAATATAAATTTGCAACAAAAATACTCATATTTCATTACTTTTGAAAAAATTTATAAAGAAGCTAAATCTCCCTATCATATACCACAATTGTTTTTTTAGGAAAGTTATTTTCAAACGATGTTTTTTTGAAATAATTATTGGAGGGGATAATTTTGAAAAGAAACGAATTATTTAACATTCTTTTTCGTGAGAAACCCATAAACATGTTAATTACGCTGTTAAATTCAAAATCTAAAATATACGCATCCGTCATAGCCAAAGAGATTGACTGCACATATTCTCATGTTGTCAAATTGCTCAAAATTCTTGAAAAGCACGAGATTGTTGAGTTTGTAAAAGAAGGCCGACTAAAATATCTTTCCCTGACTATAAAAGGCAAGAAATTAGCTGAAGCTTTAGAAACTGCAAAGCAATTAATCAATGGAGAATAAAATAAAGTTTTATTCCATCTTCTCTTCGATTGCCATTAGAGGAAGAATTTGTTTTGCAAGTTCAATGAATTTTTGTTCTTGACTAATAGGAATGAATGCGCCAGCAGCATTTTTATGGCCACCATATTCTTCAATTCCCAATCTGTCACTTATTTGCTGCATGATTTCTTTAAGATTTGCTTTATCGTGGTTGCTTCTCATGCTTGCTTTTATAAGATTCTCCTCAGGAATATATGCTAAAGCCAAAATCAGAAATTCATCATCCAATTTTAAAGATTTAGACAAGATTGATGCGAAAGTTCCTATCATTGTATGTTTAATGTTCTCCTTTCCGTTTATTATGATGTAATTATGCCCTTTAAACACAAAGTCATCATTATTCTGATTAGCCCTAAACCAGCTCATCATTCGGATGATTTCTTTTTTGTAGTCTAAAAGAACCTGATTGGATTTTTTCTTAAGTTTTTCATTATTTAAGCAAACGGCAATTCCAATAGATGCTTTTCCAAGTCTGCCACAAGCATTCAGGAAAGTAGCAAATTCTCGCGCATCTCTAAGTTGAGAAGTTGTAGGCTCGTCATTTATCTCATAAACTTGACCGATAACCTCTTCAGGATTTGTATGGGTGTTTGCCAAAATCATCACTAAACCCGAAATCAATCTTTTGCGTTCTTCATCGTTCAGATCAACAAACTTTTTCCACGACCCATCTTTGTTTTGAAGAGGTATATTCAAACTTTTTAGGAATTGTATAGCATTACTCTCCGAACCAGTTATGCCTGGAAGATATGGATCTGTAGAATATTCTAAAAGTTTATGAAGAGGCCGTGAATGTGAACCATATATTCTCAAGCCAGGTTTTTCTATAAGTTTTCCTGCTTCAATTGCATGGTCGCGAATGAATTGATTCAATCCTGTAAACCCGTTATTTTCTTGTACATCACCTATTGCTCCGATAACCGCAAGATAAGCGAGTTCTTTGTTCTTTGGATTTACAAAATACGAAAACAAATAAGATACGCCACTTCCCGAAATATCGCTGTTGCCATCAATATTTTGTTTATGAGGATTTATAAGAATAAGATTAGAAGGCAATTCCAAGTTCGCTGCATATAATTCATGATGATCTAAGATAAATACCGCCTTCTTATTTTTTAAGTGACTCTTTATCTCGTCAATACTGTTAGAACCCAAATCTGAAAAAATAACTACTTCTGAATTATCTTTCTCTACAAGATTAATAAGCTTGTTGCTGATTTTTTGTACAATTGACAAGTTGTATAATGAAGCTTCACGATTTAACATCTTTACAAGGATGGATGCAGCAGAAATACCATCAGCATCTAAATGAGAAATCAATCTAACCCTGCGCGGTTTTAATTCCTTAAACTTCTGAGCAGCACACTGAATATCCTTAAAGAAATCCTCAACCTGTTTGTCCATTCTGTTCATTACAATCATTGTTTTTATTCGATAATTTAAAAGATTTGTTATCCTTTTGTAATACTATTTTAATATAGATTTTTAGATAGAAATACTAATCCGGAAGAAATTCAAATCTAAAAAAGAACGCAAGAATGAAACCAAAAAAGCTTACTTCCTGGCTTTTTCAATCTTGCCTTTCCTTAACGCTTCTAATGATTGATCATTCACTTTAACAACTTTGAATCTAACTCCGGGAATATCGCCCATGGATCTGCCCATCTTGCCACCGATTCGTTCAATAACTACTTCATCGTGTTCATCAACAAACTTGGTTGCACCATCCCCTGGCAAGAATGCTGTAACGACCCTGCCATTTTTCGTAAGTTGAACCTTAACGCATTTTCTCATTGCAGAGTTTGGTTGTTTGGCTTCTAATTGAACTTTTTCAACCACAAGACCTTTAGCTTGATGAGCTTTGCCCAAAGGATCAAACTTTTCTTTAAGACTCAAAGCTCGCTTGACAAAATCAGAGTTAGACCATCTAAATTTTTTACGTTTGTTAGCTATCTTTTTAGCAGCATACAATCCGTTTGTCTTTTTTGCCATAAGATTTCACCTATTTGATTTTTATCTCGGTTACTTGAGGAAAATATTTCTTCACAATCGATTCCAAAAACCTGAGATTGCTTGCATTTCTGCCAATTAACAATGATTTTTTTTGACGGTCATTGTCCCTTATCAGAACAATGTCCTCCTTAAACTCAATTGAATTTACCTTTAGCGGATAAATCAGATTAGTTATAAATTTTTCGACATATGGATTAAACTCCACAACTTTTAGTTTTTTTCTGAGCAACGAGGACGCTTTATTGATATTAACTCCTTTTTTGCCTATAGCTTTACTTGCTTCACCCGGATGTACTATAAAAATAAGATTGCCTTGCAAATCCTCAAAGCAGTCTTTAACCTTAGAACCTGATATGGATTCAAACAGATTAATGTTTCTCAAAAGATTCAAATCTAACTTTGTGCGTGTCATTGTATCAAACAGTTTTATTTTTTTATTGCAATAACTGCCACATTGTGTTGCCTTCTGCACAAGATTCCCAGATTCTTGCTATCCAAAGCACCCTCCATAAAATCAACCTTACCTAATTCGCATAATTGTTTTAGAACCTTTTTCTTAGACTCTTCACAAGTCGATGAAACAATTATGCTTTTAACACTGCCCTCAACTAATGCTCGGTGCACTTTGTTAAACCCAAAGATTAATTTTGCTTTATCCAGCGCATCTCTGATGTTTTTTTCCATATCTTTACTTTTCATTCTTATCACCTGAATTCGACAGTTTTGACAAATCCATAGTTATATCAACAAGACCTGTACCAACAGGTAGTATTTCATTAAGCATGACTCTATCATTCACGCTATTAAATTCATTAATTTCTCCTGACAAAGCTGCTTCCGTAAGATGCCTAATTGGTGTCTCGAACGCCGCCCTTGAGAGAGCACTGCTCTTTCTCTTAACAATGCCATATCTTGTAATGCCAAGAATTTTACCAGAAACGCACATAGCATCTGAAATTAATTGTATATGTCTTCCATTAACATTCAAACCTTGTTGTTCAATGACCGAATATATCTCGTTGAAAATGGCTTGTCTGGCCGCTTCTATTCCTAAAACATCATATATCTCAAAGATGTCATTTGTTATGGTTTTTGTTGGGTCTACAAAGTCTAAAGCTAAAACAGCTTTGAAGTTAGAACCCGCGGTTTTAATAACATATTCTCCATTCTCAAGAACTGGAAGCACCTGTTTGATCTTAGGTATGCCACCAATAACAATTTCCTTAATCTTCTCTTTGATCTTAAAAATTGGGTCAACTTCTTGATCTTTTGAAACTGACTCAGGAATCTTCAATAACAATTTATCTTTTTCAAAAGCAATATCTTTTTCTGTAAGTCCTTTAATCTGTTTTTTGATTGCTTTCTTAATAACATTCTGTTTAAGTTCTAAAGTTTTAACCTTGTTTAAATCTAAAGTAATTTCAACTTTTTGTTCCGCAAGATCAACATCAATTTGTGTGGTGATTTCGTTTAAATGTGTCTCCTTAATTCTGTTTGCAAAGATTCTCACTTCCTCTTTGCTTGCTTTATCATAAGGTGGTTTAAGATAAATGTTCATAGAAGGTGTTGATATACTTTTCCTTGCATCCACAACCTCAATAATTCTAGGCAAACCCAAAGTAACATTCATTTCCGCAACTCCTGAGAAATGTTTTGTGTTCAAAGTCATTTGCGTTGCGGGTTCGCCGATAGATTGAGCAGCAATTAAACCCACAGCTTCTCCGGGTTCTACTTTGCTTGATTCGTATTCTTCAACAGCTAAATCGAGAATTTTCTTAAGTTTTCCAGTTGAAACCTTTTTGGGAACCTTAAACTTAATCATTTCAAGAATATTCTTCGGCAGTTTGTCAGAGTATTGTTCAAAAATTTGAGCTTTAATCATTTATCTCACCTTCTACAACTGAATTTATAATTCCATCAACATCAATACTTCCAGCGAAAGATTTTGCCACATCAATACCGTCGCCACCATACTCAAACTGGACAATTGTTCCAGATGCGTTTCTTATTGAACCATCCGGTCTTACAATTAGATCAGTCAGCGCATTTGACAATCTTCTATACAAATAACCTGATTTTGGCGTTCTCAAAGCAGTATCCATCAAAGAATCCCGACCAGTCATTGCTGCATAGAAGAACTCGTGTGGCTTCAAACCTTGCTTAAATCCGTTTTTGATAAATCCGCGAGCTTCAGGGCTTAAGTCTCCCCTTTCAAAACACGATAATGACCTTCCCTGATAACCTCTGTCAATTCGTTTTCCTCTCAAAGCCTGCTGCCCAACAAAAGATGAAATTTGAATGAGATTTAACAAACTGCCTCTCGCTCCACTCAAGGCCAACAGCAAGGTATTATTTTCCTCAAGAGATAATGTCTCTTTTACAACGTTTTCAGCATCATTTCTAACTTGATTAAGTCTGTTGAGCAATAAAAGTTCAAGCGTTTCTTTGATCGTTCTTCCGGGATATGGTTCCAGTTCGTTCATCTTGAACTTTTTAATAAGCTCTTCACTATCTTTCTTTGCGTCATCAAGCAATTGTTTAATTTTCTCTTTAGCTTCTTTTGGTAAATCTGTATCTGAAACATAAATAGAAAAACCATATCTCATAAGAACAGCAATGCCTAATCTAATAACTCTCCCCATAAACCGCAAGGTAGCTTTTGGACCGTATCTCTTACTAAATGCCCTCAATAACAAACCAGCCCCTTGACCAAGGTTGGCTTTATCAAGAACACCCTTTACAATCCTCCCCTTCTTAATAACCAACTCTGGTTCTTCCTTATCTTTTGTTTTTCCGACATAATTGAAATCTTTAGGTAGCAATACACTAAACACTTCCTTACCGCTCACATAAGATTTCTTAGCAATCTCATCAATTTCAAAAACTTCGGCATTAGCTAATAGATCAACAGCTTCCCTCTTTGAAATTTTGATTAATCGTTTAGTTAAGATATAACAACCACTAATTGCATCTTGTATTGCTCCAATGATTGTCAAACCATCTCTTGGCGAAATCATCTGATGCGGAATTAACATCATTGTTTCCGCTTCAAGTCTTGCTTCTTCGGTTTGCGGAACATGAAGATTCATTTCATCTCCATCAAAATCTGCATTGTAAGGCCTACAAACCGCAGGATTTAATCTAAAGGTTAGTCCTTCAAGGACTTTAACCCTGTGAGCCATCATACTTAATCTGTGAAGTGAAGGTTGCCTATTAAATATGACAACATCTCCATCCAACAAATGTCGCTCAACAATATAACCCGGCTGAATCTCCTCAAGTAAGGCTTCCTTCGTTTCTTCAGTAATCTTCTTCTTTTTGCCATCAGGTCTAATTAAATAATTTGCACCCGGATAATTGCTTGGCCCTCTCTTAATAAACTCTTTAAGATACTCAATGTTCCATTCAGTAACTCTCTGCGGAACTGTAAGTTTCATAGCTACTTTGTAAGGAACACCAACCTCATCAGGCTCTATTAAAGGATCAGGTGATACGACAGTTCTCGCTGAGAAATTTGTTCTTTTACCCAGCAAGTTATGTCTTATTCGTCCCTGTTTTGAAGAAATCCTGTCAACCAAAGTTTTCAGAGGCACACCGCTCCTATGTCTTGCTAAAGGAAGCTTTGGCAGATTGTTGTTATAAAAAGTCGCAACATGATACTGCAACAAATCCCACAGATCCTCAACAATAATTTCTGGAGCCCCCGCATTTATATTTTCAAATAATCTTTGATTAATTCTGACAATATCAACTAATTTGTGAGTTAAATCATCTTCACTTTTTTCTCCACTTTCCAAAGTTATGGAAGGCCTAACTGTTACAGGAGGTATTGAGAATATTGTTAACACCAGCCATTCAGGCCTTGAAGTCTCAGGATTCAAGCCAAAGAATTTCAAATCTGAATCAGGTATTCTCTCCAACCAACTTCGAATTTCAACAGTGTTTATCCTCCTACCGTTTATCAAAAAGGTGTAAGGTTTCTCAAGTTTAATCTTGTCTTGCTTTGTTCCACAGTGGGGGCACTTGGAAATACGTCTTATTTCAGCAATAATTTTAGATAAGCTGGTCATTCGTTCTTCCAAACCACCTTCTTCCTCAACTCGTTTTAATTCCTCCTCATATTTTTTTATAGAAACATCATCTAATAGAATTCTACCGCAATTTCTGCAAGTTGACCTCAGTAAAGAATAAATCTGATTGGCAAACAGAACATTGATAACGGGTCTTGCCAAAGGCATATAACCAAAATGACCTGGACACTCCTTCATCCTGCCACCGCAGGTTTTGCATCTCAAACCAGGATCAACAACACCCATTCTTGTATCCATCAGACCGCCATCTACAGGATAACCTTCTTTATCATAAAGTTCGGGCGTGACCACTTTAACAGCAGCCATCTGCTTAATCTGAGCAGGATTCCACACCCCGAAATTCATTCTTGAAACATAATATTCGCGAAATTCGTTCTTCATAAAACCACCCACAATTAAACTTTTTTATCCAAACCCAAACGCGGCAAAATCTGCATGGATTTCAACTCATCCAAAAACAGTTTGAAGGCATAACTAGTCTCAACAAAAACAACATTGGACTTTTCCCCGCACACGGGACAATAAGCCTTATCTTTCATCACATCATATACTGCAATGTTCCCACAGTTTTCACAAACAGGAATAGAAGTGTTATCTGAACCAAATCTCTCTTTAAGCACCATTGCTGCTCCGTGAGCTACGAACGCATCCTTCTCCATTTCTCCCAATCTCAAACCGCCTTCCCTTGAACGGCCTTCAGTTGGTTGTCTTGTCAAAATCTGCACTGGACCTCTGGCTCTCGCCTGAATCTTGTTGGAAACAAGATGTTTTAATCTCAAGTAATACATTGAACCAATAAAGATTGTAACCTGATACATTTCACCGGTAATCGGATGATACATTGTCTCAACGCCATTCTCTCTAAACCCTAAAGAATGCAATTCTTTTCTCAAATCGAATTCACTCTCTGATTCAAAAGGGGTTCCATCAACAAATCGACCATTCAATGCACCAACCTTTCCTGCAATCATCTCAATCATATGAGAAAAAGTCATTCTTGAAGGCAAACTGTTGTGGGAAAACATTATATCGGGCACAATCCCTGATTCTGTGAAAGGCATATCTTCCGGATCAACAATCAAACCGATAACACCTTTTTGACCATGCCTCGAAATAAATTTATCGCCTATTTCAGGAATCTTTAAGTCTCTTATCTTAACCTTAACCATCTTATTTCCTTCGCTACTTTCCGTAATAATAACAGAATCAACAACACCTCGCTCTCCGTGTTTTAGATAAACTGATGATTCTCTATCGCCTTCAGACAACAATTCGTATTCTTCGCCTGCCGATAGGAATCTTGGGGGACTAACCTTTCCTATAAGAACATCGCCTTCACTAACATGAACCTCTGGACTAATCAACCCATCTTCTTCAAGATATCTGTAATCATATTCCGCCCTATAACCTAAAACATCTTTATCCGGCACTGTAATTGTATCATGAAGACCTCCAGGATACTTTAATTCTTCGCTGGATTCTACACGATAATAATGACTTCTACCAAAACCCCTATCAATTGAACCCCGATTAATAACGATAGCATCCTCCATATTGTATCCAAGATAAGTCCCAACAGCCACAATTATGTTTTGTCCTACGGGATGATAATCTATGCCAGAAACCTCTTCAGTCGCCGTCCTGAAAATGGGTTTCTGTAGATAGTGTAATGTATGGACATCCATATCAAATCTTATGTTGTGATTTAACGCATAAACGCCTACAGCTTGTTTTTGATTCTTTGCACCGACAGACATTCTTGCTCCAGGAGAATGATTAATGTTCGGAACCAAAGAACCAGCCCAACCAAAGATTCCAAACGAAGCAATTTCTAAATGAGTGTGTTTCTCAGTTAAATCTTCAGAACTGATTGCAACCAGAGCATTCTCTTCTTCAGAGGCATCAAGATATTCGATAATCCCCTGTTTAATCAAATCTTCCCAACTTAATTCTCCTTTCTCTAATTGATGCAAATGTTGTTCAGTAAGCAAAGGCTTACCGTCCTTAACTACAATCAAAGGTCTTAAAACTCGCCCACTATCTGATTCGACAAACACGGTATCATGGATTTCATCGTATGAGATGCTTACAGTGGGATCAAGTTTTCCAACTCGGCGGAATGAACGAAGCTTCTCAACGAAAGCTCGAGCATCCTTGATTAAACCCACAAATTTTCCATTTAAATAAACATCAGCCATATATACTCACCCAGTTATTTTCTTTAAGCCAGTATTAGATAATAAAGTTAAAACCGAAGCTTCATCAGATGCTTCTGAAATCTTAGCAAAGATTGCTAAATTCTTTTTGAGACCGATATTAGTGCCCTCAGGAGTTTCAACAGGACAAAGTCTACCAAAATGAGTGCCGTGAAGTTCTCTCGCTGCGAAATTCTCTTGTGATGAAGACAACGGGCTAACAACTCTTTGCAAATGACTTAAAGATTCTAAGTAATTCAATCTCATCATTCTTTGACTTATACCGTTTCTACCACCAACCCAATTACCCGTAGCCATAGCACTATAAATTCTTGAGGTTAAGAGTTGGTTTCTCACAACAACACTAAAAGATGGAAACTTTCCTCGTTTCACAATCCTCTGGAAATTGTACAAAACATCGTTAATTAAGGTGGTTAACGAAGCTTGGAACAAATCTGCCAGTAATCCTCCCGCCAATTTCAAACGTTTATTCTTATAGTGGTCCTTATCATCTTCAGGCAAATAACCATGGGTGATTAACAAAAAGTTCCTTACCAGTTTGCACAAGTTGTGAGCTTTTAACATCCTGCATTTCTCATCACGACCAACATGTGGCAAAAAAAGATTATCAATCAGGTTGGCTGTTCTCTCTAATCGAATCTCTCGCGATTGATTAATCCCTATCAGTTTTGAGATTTTATCCATCGCATCTTCAGGATCCTTGATTTCGACGGCTTCATACAAATTTGCAATCAACTCGGAAAACTCAAAACCTTTAGATACTGCTTCCATAATCTCCTGATCTGTCGTCATTCCCAAAGCTTTCAGCAACAAAACAAAAGGGAGTTTGTTAGCTCGTGAAAAAGACACATATACGATACCATCACTCAATTGTTCAATTGTTGTTGGAATCCGATACGAGCCAAATGTTGAAAAAATCTTGCCGACATACTTACTAGGTCCTGATGATGCGGATTCTACAGTAAAGTGATTTGGAGCCAGATCTTCGACAGCTACCAGAACTCTTTCAGTGCCGTTAATGATAAAATAGCCGCCAGGGTCGTATGGGTCTTCACCCTTCTCAACCAATTCATCTTTGCTTAACCCGCGCAATAGACAATACTTTGATTTCAACATAATTGGCAACATGCCAATGTTTCTTTCAACAGTTTCTGTTAACCTGCCGTCTATGTAAGTTTTAAAAGTCAAAAAGATTGGTGCTGCATATGTAAGGTTTCTTATTCTTGCTTCTGAAGGATACAGCAACCTCTCAGAACCTTCTGCTTCAATAGTAATCGGCTTGCCTATTCTGACCTTTCCCAAAACAACCTTAAGTTCCTCTACGTTTGGCGGGATTATCGTCGGTTCTATAACTCCTGTTTGATCAACAATCTGTTGCATACCCTCATCGACAAACCATTCGAAAGACCTTATTGAGGAATCCACCAAATCTTTATCCTTAAAAAGAGACCTAAGCAAAATTCTAGAAGGTTTATTCACGGACAACCACCCTGTAATATATTGATGAGCCCTGGTAAGGGCAATTTCTGTATATTTTAACAACATCTCCTGGTTTAAGATTCTTATCCTTTATTGCTGGATCAGTAACCAAAATCTTTGGCAAGTTCCAAACCGAAACATTGCATCTTTTAAGAAGAGCATCTAACTCTTTCTTACTCAATTTTTCGTGCTTAAAAGATAGAAAATGTTTGTTAACATCCAATTTTGCCATGTTTTTCACCAGTAGAGCATATATGAATGAGCTGGACGGGATTTGAACCCGCGACCCCCAGGTTAAAAGCCTGGTGCTCTTCCAAACTAAGCTACCAGCTCGTAAGACGCCTTGGCCGGGATTCGAACCCGGGTCTCAGCCTCGACAGGGCTGAATGCTGGGCCTCTACACTACCAAGGCTTTTATGTGTGGGAAAATCCAATCTCTTTATAAAACTTATCTTTTAAAAACCGACTCGAGCCTTTAAAAAGAGTCTAAGCCTCAAAGATTAGCTAAATTAGTCAAAAGTCCCCGCCCCCGGACTTGAACCGGGAACCTTTCGGTTTCGGCTGTCTTCAGGTCATCCAATTCTAAAGAACCGTCTTGAAGAATCTACAGCCGAACGCTCTACCATTGAGCTAGGCGGGGTGCAACAAACTCATATGGAAAAATGAGCTCTTTATAAAATTTTTTATTAAAAAGCGTCAAGAATTAGAAAATATTCAAAAGATAACAGTTAAATTTGCCAAATCAAAACGCTGATATAATGAATTATGTATGAAAAAGTTTAAATAAAGAAAATGGGCACTGTAATTAAAAGGTACAGTTAAGAAAATGAAATCTGAAAAGAATCATATAAAGCGTTGCTTGCAACTCTTGTTGTTTAGCGTATTTTTCTTATCGGGAATTAAAGCGGCACATTCTTTAGGGATTATGCCAGCTGAGCAGGTTTTTGAATACATTCCAGGCAACATTGAAAATTGTCAAGTCACAATTCAAAATTCGCTGCCATACGAAATTGATGTAGAATTATTTGCAAGAGGTGTTTTAAGCAGTTCTGTAACATTTACTCAAGGAGATCATGTTACAGTGCCTGCAAAGCAAAAGGCAAGCGTTCCGATTACAATAAAACTTCCTGAAGAGGACACTGTTTACGGAAAAGCTTGTGCAATAGTTTGGGCTAAAAGAGTCCCTAAAACCAACTCCGGAATCAGCGCAACCGAAAAAGTTGGTGCAAAGTTTTGCACAGAAATCCCTTACCCGGGAAAGTATCTTGAACTAAGCGTTTCTCCAAAAGCTGTGAATGTTGGAACATCAAGTTCCACTGTCCTTCTCAAATATACTTCAAAAGGCAAAGAAATTATCCAATCCATAAAAAGCACAATTTACATTTTAAACAAAAACGGAACAGTTCTGAAACAGTATCAAACCAAAGAAGTAAAAGATTTGTTCACTGGTGCTCAAGAGACTATAGCCCTTGAAATTGATGTATCTGATTTGTTGGGAGGAGAATATATAGTTAAAGTTGACACAATTTATGATGAGAAAACGATTTCTAAGAATGCTACGTTAACTATAGGCTACCCAGACATTGAAGTTCGGAGTTACAGTAATAATATTGCTGTTAATTTTGCAGATGAATTTAAAATCTCATTAAAGAACAAATATCTGAATGATTTCAAAGTAGTTTATGCTGAAATTGTAATTTATAGTGATGGAAAAGAATTAAGTTATTCGACAGCTCCCATAACTTTGAAAGCTGATTCTTATGGAAATCTTAAAACAGTAATACCTACCCAAAATCTTAAAGTTGGAGAGTATCCCATAAGAATCATAATTCACTTTGACGACAAGACTAAAGAAATCAATGGCAAACTGTTGGTAACTGAAAAAACTGAGCCTAAAAAAACTCAAATGCAAACTCCTAACCCGGGATTTAACTTAAACACAGTAATCACTTTTGTTGTTTTAGCTAATGGACTAATTATCGTGCTGCTCGTGGTCGTAATAACCCGCAATCGCAAAATTAAGGAAGGTGAATTGTGAACAGAAAGATGAGCAGAAAAAAACAATCCAATTACACGAAATTAGTAATCTTGTTAAGCATCTTGCTAATTTTAACATTAATCATATCAGGAATTCTTTTCTATTATGTTAATCAATTCAAAAAGCCGTTAAAGATAATGAACCTTAAAACAAACATTACCATCAGCGAGAAAAAAATTGGTTTTGAACTTGGGTACAATGATTCAATAACCTTTGGTACAATTAAAAGGGGAAGCGCTTCAAAACGAGACATCGTCTTAATCAATACATATGCTTTCCCCGCAAAAGCGGTAATTTCATGTAATGGAAGCATTTGTCCAAAACTTTCTTTTGATGAAGAAATTCCCTTGGAACCAAACAGTCAAAAAAGCGTTGAGTTTTTGGCAACATCACATCCAGACGATTCATTAGGTTATTTTCAAGGCACGATAACCATAAAGATTTTCAGAGCAGTAAAGTAAAAGAATCAAAGTATAAGTTTAAATTTCTAAAAACAATAAAAATAGCTTGTATGCAAAGATTTGCAAAAAAGCGCAAGGTCTTTGAAAGATTTGTGCAAAATTTACAAAAACGCCTTTAAAAAATAAAACATAATATGCATTTATGGAACTCGGCAACATCGTTGAAAAAGAATTCGGCAAAAGCAAAAAATTCAAAGCTTTTAACAAAGAAGAGTTCAGAACATCTGTAATAAAAAGAATAATCCAAGAATGCAAAGATGACTTTGATCTTTTGGTAAGAACGCGAAAAATAAACAGGCCGTTAATAAAATTTCTAAACAAAATAGGTAAAATTGAGTACAAATATCAACACATTCCTTACATCGCAATCAAGACATCCAATCGCGAAGGGAAAGAATTGCTGAAGCATTTTTATGAAGACCGCGATTCCACACTTATCAAAGAATATAGAAATCAGATAAATTTATTAAGTTTAATTGATGTGGCTTCGAATTTCAGAATTGAACCAAAACCTGAATCAAAAGTTATTAAGTCCATTCTTGAAGAGGAACTTTGGAATCTCTCAATGATAGGCGCATATTATGCTCAAAGATTTTCTTTGGGCGAAGATGTTAATATCGCAATAATTGACTCCGGTGTAGATTATAATCACAAAGAATTAAAAGACAACTTTGGATTAACCAAAGGTTACGATTTTATAAGAGATAATAAAGACCCCTTTGATTATAACGGTCATGGCACTCATGTCGCTGGCATAATTGCCGGTAAGAACACAGGCATCGCACACAAATCGAAACTTTTAGCATTACGCGTTCTTGATGAGAGCGGAGTGGGCAGTGAATTTAACTTGATAAGAGCATTAGAATACTGTTTAGATTCTAACGTTGACCTTGTTAATCTGAGCATGGGCAGTCAGTATGCTTCAGAAGCTCTTGAAGAAGTTTGTGCTCAAGCTTCTAAGAAGATTACTTTGGTGGCCGCGGCAGGAAATGATGGAGGGTATTCAGCGAACTTTCCTGCCGCTTTTGGTGAGAGTGTTATCTCAGTTGCGTCTGTTAACAGACATAAAAAACATTCTTATTTTAGTAATCTTCACGAAACCGTGGATATCTGTGCTCCAGGCGAAGACATCTATTCTACAATACCAAACGATAAATATGACCGTTACAGCGGAACTTCCATGGCAACACCTCATGTAACAGGTTCTCTTGCATTAGCAACATCTTTAATTAAAAATTCAATATTTCTTGAAGAATTAATGAAAAGCTCCGCCGAAAAGATAAACGAAGAGCTTGCATTCCCA
This sequence comes from uncultured Methanosarcinales archaeon, assembly GCA_964386095.1. Taxonomy (GTDB): domain Archaea; phylum Nanobdellota; class Nanobdellia; order Woesearchaeales; family JASKKU01; genus JASKKU01. Next base: position 3,835 of record CAYLQM010000006.1, on the reverse strand, counting down.
AAAGAGTATGCTTTCGGCTTTGGTTTAATTCGTGTTGACAAAATTGTCAGCAAATTAAAAAATAATTTAAAAAAGAAAAGATTTACAAATAAAAAAGGTTGGCTAAAAAAGGTGATGCAATATGTTAGATGAAGAAAAAGATGAGAAAACAAATCAATTTTATGAACATAATGAGGTTTATAAAAAAAACGAAGAGAAGTGCAAAATAAATAACAACAAAGAGGAACAAGAAGATGCAAAAAGCATCGATTCGATAATTAAAAAATATGTACAAATTTACTTAAGATTAAAACCAAAACAAAGCTTGGAGAATTATAAGTCTTATTCAGATATTCTTAACGAATTGGGCAAAAAATATGATGCGCGGATGAAATTGTATAAACTAAAAACAACTGACGGGCTGTTAATCGATTACTCACAGTTGAATGATGAAGAAAAAGAAGACCTGAAACTTTATTTATCGAATATTTCAAAAGATAAAAACATTGAGCTTTTTATTGAAGGATTACATCGGATTTCCTGCTGAATTTTTATTGTTGTTTTTTTAGTTTCAAAGGTTCGGGAACAAAAAATTAATATTTTAGCAATCTTTCGAGTTCATCTTTAATTCTTTTCTCGAAATTTTTTTCTGTCTCGCCATCGCTCTTTTCCTTAGACAATATTTGAAACAATGCTGAAATAAACTGTTTTTCTTGTTCAACATTATCAAAAAGATTTCCCAGATTCTCATTAATAACATCATTTTCTATTTCTTTAGGCGTTCTCACCTCAACAAACACATCTTCGTAATCCACGCCAAAAAGTTTGCTGGTATTTCTCATTACAAAATAAGCGGATTTGCTGTTTACAAATTCAGTAATTTTATTAAAATCAACTTCGCTAAGGCTTGAGCTTAACTTACCTTCAAATCTCAATAAAACGATTGTATCAAAAAATTCCTCATTAGATAATTCACCCAATACTCTTTGCGTCAATTCAGTTCCCGTTAATCCCGTTCCATCAAACCTAAAAGGCCTAACATTTTTCAGAACTAAATCCTGCTTTTCCATATTAATTGTTCCGTCAATTACTTCTACAATAAAAAAACTTCCGTTCAACAACCTTTCCAATTCCTCGAAGTTTGTAGGAAAAGTTGGTCCGGGAAACACAAACCTGCCAAAACTTTCAACATCCTGATTAAAGATGTAATGAATATGACCCCCCGCATAGTATTTAAACCCTTTTGGAAATAAGGAAAGAGGTATACCTTTTACATTAGAGAACTGCTTTGATTTCAATTCATCAACTGCATTATGAAACATAAAAATTTTGAATCCTTCTTCAGATTCTAATGATGTTCTATTCAAAAGTTTATACAGTTCTAAATCCAACGCATTTCTCTTGCCAAGAATACCAGAAATTTTAACGCCCGTTTTTTTATCTTCAACAAAACCCAATCTAAGTTCATTTTCATTAAGGTCTTTAATCACAGTTGCATTTATTATCAACCCCACGCTTGATAAAATTCTCAAGAAAGTTTTGTTGCTAACCGAAAAATCGTGGCTTCCCGCGATTGCATACACGGGAATATCTTTCGCTTTTAACTTCTTAAGCGACGCAATCACCTTCTCGAAAACATCAACTCCGGGTAAAGGCGTATCAAACAAATCGCCAGCTATTAAAACAAAATCGCATTGCTCTTCAATTACTCTGCTTATTGCTCTTTCAAAAGCGCGTATCGACAATTCTTTCATTAGTGGATGACTCCAAGAACCAACATGACAATCCGCTAAATGCGCAAATTTAAAGTTCATAAGAATCACCAAAATTAAAACAGCTCAAAATCTTGTCTGTGCAAACTTGCTTTTTCGTTCTTGCCAGCTTTATCTAAAACTTGCTCATTAAATAAAGGTATTTTTACGGGAATTGCAAAACCAAAAAAGGTCGAGGACAGAATCGCTTCCCCAACATTTAATGAAGCTATACTTTTCTCATCTGAGGATAAGTCGTTCGGACAGGATTCTATTATTGCTTGCCGTTCAGGCTTCATTTCAATTCCAAGAATTATTTTAGTATTCATGTTTGCAAGTAGCTGGCGAGGAATCAAAGACGGAAGTTGAGTTATAGCGTAAAGTCCTATCTTAAATTTCCTGCCTTCTCTTGCGATTGTTGAGAATATATTCGAGCCGGATTTCAAAACATCTTTTCCAAGAACCCTTGGAGCCTCTTCCAACAGAATAACAATTTGAGCTTTTTCATCAAGGACGCCTTTATGTTTACAATGCAAATATCTCGCAAAAAGCGTTGATGCTATGGCAGAACCTATGAGAATTTCTTGAGAGCTCGAAATATTAGACGTATCAATTATAACAGTCTTGCCGTTTTCCAAAAATTTGCAAACATTATCTATTGTAGCTTCGCCTTTCGTATCGCTAAAAATGCCTTGAAATTGCAAATTTTCTGATTGAGAGTTTTCAACAACATCCAATAAAGTTGCCAATCTTCTTTTAATAACAAATAAAGTTGCCAATTGAACCGAAGCAATTGACGGCTCATCATCAGTTAGAAGCCGGGAAATCCATTCTTCTTTGTACCTGGAATAATAAGCCATCATGGCTTCCCTTTGCGCGGAGCTCCACTCAGCCAACGCAAAAAAGTAGTTTGGTTTAAGCGTCTTAATGTTGATTATTATGGTCTGTGCTCCTGGCGGGACATCATAATTTGTAAAATAGACTATTAAATCCTTTTTTGGATGATTCTTTAAACCAAAATTAACTCTTCCGTAATACTCGTCATGCGGGTCTAACACAAGAAAGCCTACATTTGGATTGTCAACCAAGTTCCATAACAAAAGCGAAGTTAAATTAGACTTGCCTCTGCCCGTTGTGGCCGCTACCAGAACATGATGCCTGAAGACCTTTTCAGCATCAAAATAAACCGGCACTTTAGTTTCAGTTGAACCCGAACGAAGATAACCAATGAAAGTTGCATTCTGCGGTTTGGTTAGAATTTCCAAATCGTGTGAATCAAGTCTTCTAAACTTTGAAAAAAGAGGCGGCAAAGATTTTGTTGCGCTTACGCTTTTTTTATTCTTATTAAAAAACAGCAGATTCTTACAATAAGCCACAGAATATAATTGAAGGTCCTCATCAAAAAAATCTACATCAAAATTGTGCTCTAAATCCATCCCTGATATCATTTCAAGGTTAGAAAGAGAAATTTGGCTACTATAAGTTAAGTCATAAACCTGAACAAAAAACTTCGAATTAGAGTTCTCAAAAACAAGGATCTCCCCTAACTGAACAGAAGAATCTTTTTTTAATCTTAATATTAAAGAATCAAAACTTCCCCCAATAAGTTGGCCAACATAATCCATAAAAAAATCAATAAAAAGATTGTGTATATAAAGGTTTTGAAAACACATATTTGCAAAATCTAAAAAGTATTAAAGATTCAACAAGTAACTTTAATTAAGGAAATATTTTTAGTTGTGTCCTCGGCTGAAAACTGATGATGAAAAAGCGTTAAAACACTACAATTATTTGATTGCGCAATGTTTTTTATTTTCTTTAAAAGGAAACATAAAAAGGTTATTCGACAGGTCATATATAAAATTTTCAGAGAAATAAAAATTTCAAGTCCAATAGAATTCGCAACTCTTGAATAAAACATCAGATTAAATTAAAAACAAGGAAGATCCTGCAAATTTCGTTTGTGAACTGCAATTGCAAAGAAAAATCACAACTTTTTTATTTTAAAATCTATTGTTTCAAAAAACAGGGCCCCGTTAGTTTAGTTTGGATAGAATGCAAGCCTGCGGAGCTTGTGACCCGGGTTCAAATCCCGGACGGGGCAG